>NZ_JBYSXD010000069.1:0-18549 GCF_058781865.1 Arthrobacter sp. FW306-1B-F12A | reverse complement strand
GTCCTCTACTTTCGGGCAGGTTTTTTAGGAAGCCGCAAGGTTCCCGCAAGCTTTTCTCGAAGTTTGGTTAAAGATTCGATCAAGTAGTTTTCGAGTGGTGGGAGGCAAATGCATTGCTGCCTCCCAGTAGTGGAAACGAGTAGCCCGCGGAGCCTCAGTAACCGTGGGCTGCCACATACTGCGGGAGGGTGTCGTCCCGCAGCGCCGCGGCCACTTCCCCGATCCCCGCGTAATCCGGCAGAACGATCGATTGTCCGTCTGGGGAAGTACCCGTGCCCGCGGTGGGCAAGGTGAAGAAGACTGATGCCGTGGGATCCACGGTGCGGAGTCCGTAGGCCAGGATGGCGACGGACATCGGGTCAAAGCCGTCGTCCACGGTGAGGTCATTGGCTGCGAATTGGACGAGTCCCAGCACGCTGGCAGGATTCTGCACGCCTCCCGAAAGCTTGACCAGGAGAGCGCGGAGGAACGTCTGCTGGTCGCGGACGCGCTGGTAGTCGCCGTCGACGAAGGCATGGCGCTCGCGGACAAACTCCAGGGCGGCCTGTCCATCCAAGTGGTTGATGCCGGCCACGAATTGATGCTGGGTCTCAATAGTGGAGGTGAACGGCAGCGTGACATTGACGTCGATGCCACCTAAGGCATCCGTGAGGAGTTTGAAGCCGTGGAAATCAAGCATGACCGTGTGGTCCACATGGGCGCCGAGCAGCGATTCCACCGTACGGACCACCAGGGGGGTGCCTCCCAGACCAAGGGCCGAATTTACTTTTGACGCGCCGTAGCCGGGGATGTCCACCCAATTGTCGCGCATGATCGAAATACCGTAGACCTTGTGCCGGTCCGCCGGAACGTGGATCAGCATCAGGCAATCCGAACGTTGGTCCGATGCCTGGCCTGTTGTGATGGTCTGGTTGTTCTCTTCTTTGGCATTTTCACGGCTGTCGCTGCCGATCACCAGGATGTTCATTGGCGCCGCCGGAAGCTCCGGGATGGTCGGCGGGGCAGGTGCGGGGGCAGATGCGGCTGCGGTTGGCTTACGGGTTTGAGTTGCCGACGGCGTGGGGGTCGCGGTGGGGCTTGAGGAGGACGGTGCGGAGGACGGGGTGTTGTTGGATCCGGCGATGACCGCGGCCAGAACCACCACCAGGGCCAGCAAAACTGCCAGTCCCGCCGCAAGCCACAGTCGCCGTCGTCCGTTCATGTCCGGAACGTATCACCCAGGTGGGTTAAAAACGCGGCAGGGAAGGCCTCATTTCGGCCACAAAAATCTCCCGGGCGCAGTCCTGGTGTCTCGACAAAATAACGTCTTGGTAGCACGATGAGAGATAAATCTCTCGCCTTCACATGGGCCGGTTTTGCCGTGTCCTTTCGGTTCCGTAATGGGGGGCTCTTGGCCCACGGAACCGGACGTTATCCCTGCGAGCAAGGGAGGATCCTGCATGGCCCCAACGCCGTGGCGCCGCGCCGTATGCGGGGGACGGGCAGCAGTTGCGAGCTGAAGTTCATAGGGAATTAAAAGAAACCGAGTCACCGTCAAACGACGCCATGGTCTCCGGCGCCTCAAAATTTCCAGGCTAATAACAGCCGGTCAGCAAAGATTTTCCTAAGGAATGAGTCTTATGACTGCTCATCCAAAACCCCTCTTATTGCCGCGCTTTCGGGCGCTCATGATTTTGCTCCTTGCCCTGGTATTGCCGGTCGCGCTCAGCGGCACAGCGGCAGCGGACACTGGCAAATCCCCAAGGACGTGGACCGTCCAGGTCGGCTCCGAATCGTCGGACCAGGCCATCCAGGGAATGTCCTTCCTGCCGAAGAACATCTACATCAATGCGGGTGACAAGGTCACCTGGGAGGCCAACGCGGCCGAAATACATACAGTCACGTTCCTGGCCGCCGGGCAAACCATCGAGTCCACGCAACCCTTTGATCCATTCAGTCCCCTCTATATATCCGCGCAGGGCGGCACCTCCTACGACGGGCACTCCTATTACAACTCCGGCGTGATGTCGAACGTCTCGAATAGTGGGTTCGCCGAAGTCGGTTCCTACACTTTGAAGTTCCCGGATACCGGCGATTTCACGTACTACTGCCTGGTGCATGGCGCGGCCATGAAGGGCACAGTCCACGTGCGGGCCAAGGGTACGGACTACCCGTACACCCAGGGGCAATACAACAACCGGGTAGAGCGGGCTGAACGGGCCATCATCCGTGACGGCAACCAGCTATGGAGCGACGCCCGCGACCAGGCGGACAACCACACCGTGATTGCCGGAGCCGACGACGGCGTGGCTAGTGTCATGCGGTTCATCGAGCCAAAGGTGGTCATCCATGTTGGCGAGAGCGTGAGCTTCGTGAACAACGGCATGGGCGAGCCGCACACGGTGACCTTCGGTGCCGAGCCGGCCAACCCGTTCCCGCCGCTGGGCGATCCGACGAATTACACGGGCGGGCAGCTCAATTCGGGTATCTTGCCGCCGGGCGTGACGTTCACGGTGACCTTCAACAAGGCAGGGGTGTACGACTACATCTGCGCACTCCACGACTACTTTGGAATGGTCGGCAAGGTGGTGGTGAAGGACTAGCTGCTGATTCGAACGCATACTGGGGCTTGTTTCCCGTACGTGGTAGTTTCTTGCATATCCGGGGCTGGTTTCCTGCATGGGCGCTACAAACACCCGGCCGGGAACCAAGCCCCGGGTTGCGGCGGGCCGTGAGCAGGCGGTGCGCACCGCCGTCGTACGCGTTGTATTCTGTACGCTTAGCTGAATTAATAAGCAACCTTATGAAATGAGTCTTTGCGCCATGTTGGACAGCCCTCATACGTACTCGAGTGCACTGGGCGCCCCCGGCTTTCCGGCCGGAACTTTCCTCTTTGACCCGCTCACCGGGAAAGCGGAATGGTCCGACGGGCTCTTCAATCTCCACGGCTACCAGCGTGGGGAAGTAGTGCCCACGCTCGAGCTGCTGATGTCGCACAAGCACCCGGATGACCGGCCGCGGGCCATGGAGATCCTGGCTCAGGTATTCCGCGAGGGCGGACACTTCTGCATTTACCACCGGATCATCGACGCGCAGGGACATGTCCGCAGGGTCCTGACGGCGGGGAATGCGCAACTGGGCCCCTCGGGCACCGTCGCGCTCGAGGGGACCACGGTGGACCTGACGTCCACGCTGCGGCGGGAAACCGAGCAGGCGGCGCGTGACGCCGTCGCGGGCGCCAATGCGACGCGGGGCGTCATCAATCAGGCACGCGGCATCCTGATGGGGCGGTTGCTCCTCAGCTCCGAGGCCGCCTTCAAACTGCTGGCGGGTTGCAGCAGCATGACGAACGTCAAAGTCGCAGTCCTCGCCTCCCACCTTGTTCGCGTGGCTGACACCGACGCGGGGCCGGAAGCAATGGACGAGTTCATCCGTGTTCTCCAGGCCTGCGACCAAGCGGCGGTGAAACGCGCGTTGAGCCCCCAGTAAGAAGCCGGCCGGCCCAGCCATCGCCTCGCGCCCAACGGCGTGGCAGTATGTTGTGGGTCAGGCTCGATGAGGGCGTCTCCGCGACAAGGAGCGACGGTCATGACCTACATCTTCAACTTCGCCGATGTCCAGGCAGCGGACGTCGCCGTGGCGGGCGGCAAGGGCGTCGGGCTGGGCAACCTGGTCCGCGCCGGGCTGCCGGTCCCTCCCGGGTTCGTGCTGACCACCGCAGCGTATGAGGCCTTCGTGGATGCCAACGGGATCCAGGCGCGCATCCAGGAACTGGCGACGCTCCCGCCGGAGGCCGCGCCCCAGGATTACGAGGACGCCTCGGCCGCGATCCGGGACCTTTTCACCGGTGGGACCATGCCTGCGGCCATCGCATACGAGCTCGCCGCCGCTTATGAAAGCCTTCGCGGCGACGACGGCGGCGACGAGGGCGGCGAGCGGCCCGGCGAGGGCGGCGGGCCCGACGGTGACGACGGCGGCTCCGCGCCGGTTGCGGTGCGCTCGTCCGCCACGGCCGAGGACCTTGCCTCGGCCAGTTTCGCCGGGCAACAGGAAACCTACCTCAACGTCCGCGGGGCGGAAGCGCTGGATGCCGCCGTCGTCGACTGCTGGTCTTCCTTGTGGACGGCGCGGGCCATGGCCTACCGGAACCGTGAAGGCATTGCGCCCGGCGATGTACGCCTCGCAGTGGTTGTCCAGCGGATGGTCGAGGCCGAGGCGGCCGGGGTCATGTTCACCGCCAATCCTGCCAACGGCCGACGCGACCAGATCGCCATCAGTGCCGCGTGGGGCCTGGGGGAGTCCGTGGTCAGTGGAACAGTCACCACGGATGACCTTGTTGTGGAAGCGGGAACGGGCCGCGTGCTCTCGCGCCGGACGGCCGACAAGGAAGTCATGACTGTGTACGCCGAGGGCGTCCCGGACCGCGCCGCCGACCGCGCCGCCGACCGCGCTGCCGACGTCGCGCCGGACCAAGGAGGCACTACGGAGCAGCCGGTCCCTGCGACGCTTCGCAACCGGGCCGTGATCGACGACGGGGCTGCCGCCGCGCTGGCCCGCTATGGAACGAGGATTTCGGACTACTTCGGAACTCCGCAGGACATCGAATGGGCGCGGGCGGACGGCAATTTCTTCATGCTGCAATCCCGGCCCATCACGGCACTGCCTGAACCCGTTGCTGACACCCCGGATACCTGGCCGTTGCCCTACCCGAAGGGGCTCTACTTCCGGGCAAGCATCGTGGAACAACTGCCGGATCCGCTCTCGCCCCTGTTCGCCGACCTCATCGACGGCTCGGTAACCCGGTCCCTCAAGGCGCTGATGAACGAGGCCGTCGGGAGCGAAGTGGTCAGGGACGGCGACGTCGGGCTGCCCACCATCAACGGGTACGCGTACTACTACTACCGCACCGCGGCGATGTGGCGCGTCATGGGCAAGGTTGGTCCCGCCGTGGTCGCCTTGGCTCGTGGCAAGGCGCACATGGGCTTGGCTGGCTGGAGGGAATTCTCGCATCCGCGCTATAAGCAGGTGCTCGAGGACTGGTCCGCCAAGTCCCTGGGGGAGCTTTCGGGAGAGGATCTGCTTGCGGGTGTCCGGACGCTGCTCGACGCCGGAACCGTGTACTACACGGCCGTGGAGTCCGTCATACCGATCGCCGCCACGAGCGAAATTTCCTTCCGCGCGTATTACGACAAACTCATCCGACGCGCTGGAGATCCTTCGGCGGAGACATTCCTTCTCGGCTACGACAGTGAACCCATCCGTGCAGAGAAATCGTTGTACGACCTCGCCGCGTGGGCCCGGGAAGTCGAGGGGCTCGCCCAGGCATTCCTCAATCAACCGACAGCCGCACTGGCCGAGTCGCAGAGAAACTGGCTCCCGCCTGCCGGCATGGACCCGGCGCTTTGGCAGCAATGGCGTCCGCGTTTCCAAGCCCACCTCGATCGCTTCGGCCATGCGGTCTACAACCTGGATTTCGCCAGCCCGGTGCCTGCCGACGATCCTTCGGCGCTATTGGACACGGTGAAGTTCTACCTCCGGGGCCAAGGCAACGATCCGCATGAGCGCCAGCGGCTCTCGGCCGCCCGGCGGGAGGACCAAACCGAGCGCATACTCGCCCGGCTCGGACGGACCCGGCTCGGGCGGAGTCGCAGGGCGCCGTTCATCCGTCTGCTCCGGTGGGCGCAGAAGTCCGCACCGATCCGCGAAGACGCGCTCGCCGACGTCGGGCTCGCCTGGCCGCTGATCCGGCGGATGCTGCTCGAACTCGGACAACGGCTGGTCTACTCAGGCGTCGTCGCCCGCCCCGCCGACGTTTTCTGGCTGCGGCAACAGGAGCTGCAAAGCGCCGTCGAGTTCGGCCTCGCCGCGCCGCAACCGTCGGGCTCGACGGAACCGCCCGCACCCGTGGCCGTGGCAATTACCGGGGCGGCGCGCCCCGTCCGCGCCGACGTCGTCGACGAGCGCAAGATGCTTTGGCGCGGCCAGGCCAAGGCGGCCGCGCCGCAACTGCTGCCGGAGACCCGTTGGATGAAGGGCGCTTTCGAATCGATGATGCCGGCACGCTCCCAGGACCAGGCGGGCGACGTCATCAAAGGAGTCGGCGCCAGTGCCGGCCGGGTCAGTGCTCCTGCGCGTGTGCTGGGCGGGCCCCAGGATTTCAGCCAGATGGCGCCCGGCGAGGTCCTGGTTGCCCGTATCACCACTCCCGCGTGGACCTCGCTGTTCGCGATGGCCTCCGCCGTGGTCACGGACGTCGGCGGCCCGTTGAGCCACAGCTCCATTGTGGCCCGGGAGTACGGCATCCCCGCCGTGCTCGGCACCGGAGTCGCCACCCAACGGCTCACGAGCGGCCAACAAATCACCGTCGACGGCGACGCGGGCACGGTGACCGTCGAACCCCCACCCGCCTAGCGTTGCGCCCCCCTCCGACGCCCGCTCACATATGGGGTGTTTTCGGCGGACGCTCGCTCACTTGATCTGAGCGAGGGTTCGGGGATTTGGCCACATATCCGAGCGAGGGTTCCGGGATTTGGCCGTATATCCGAGCGAGGGTTCCGGGGGTGGGGCCCGACGGCGGCGGGGCGGTTGAGCTGCTTTCCCACCTTTGCTCGGGCTCGGCAGGAAAGCCCGAGATCGCAAGGGTTTCCCTAGGTTTAACCCAAGAAATGCGCAGGATCGCGAGTCTTGACACAGGAAGTCCCAAGGACTGCTCCACGGGGTATTTGGCGTTGCTAAGTTGCTAGAGAGCTGGTGCTGGACCAGCCCACATTCCCCAACTCGCTCAGGAGTTTCACATGTTTTCTCTGGTCTCAAACACCGCGTCCCGCATCCGTCGTGACGAAACCGGCGCGACCGCCGTCGAGTACGGCATCATGGTCGCCCTCATTGCTGTTGTCATCATCGTCGCTGTCACGCTGCTGGGTGGAAACCTGAAGGAGACCTTCAGCAACACGGCTTGTAGCGTGAAGGGCGGCGTCTACACGGCGGCAACCGCTACGGTTGCCGGCTCCTGCTCCAAGTAAGTACACCCAATCAGGGTTGAACGTTAGCCCGGGCATGTGCCCCCGCTACGTTCGCCGATACATGCTAGGAGATTCAGTGCTTTCCAACGTCCTAAAATCCATGTCTCGCGCGCAGCGTGACGAAACCGGCGCTACCGCCGTCGAGTACGGCATCATGGTTGCCCTCATCGCTGTTGTCATCATCGTCGCTGTGTCACTGCTCGGCGGGAATCTCGTCGAGACCTTCAACAGCACGGCTTGCAGCGTGAAGGGCGGCGCTTGGACCGGGACCGTCGCTGCGTCCGGTTCGACGGCGGCAGTTCCCGGCAGTTGCTCGAAGTAGCCGTCACCGCAGGAGCCAGTTCGGTGGGTGGGGCTCAGTCCCACCCACCGACACCCCTTTTTTTCCAGAGGCTCCCTTCTTGTTTCAACAGCACGCGACTCCACAGCACGAAAGGCAGACTCTCATGGCCAGGGCAGCAGAGCGCGGTGCCGTGGCGGTCGAATTCGCGTTGCTGGCACCAATTTTGGTCATGCTGCTCCTGGGCATCATGGAATTCGGCAGGGCCTATAACGCGCAAGTATCGCTCTCAAATTCAGCCCGGGAAGCGGTCCGGGTTATGGCGATCTCGAATGATCAAACGGCGGCAAAGACAGCAGCTAAGAACGCAGGCGTCTCGCTGAATCCAAAACTGCAGGACACGAATTTCGTCTTCACTCCCGCCAGCTGCACCTCGGGCGCCCAAATGTCCGTGACGATCAACTACACCCTCAGCACCCTCACGGGAATCGCGGGGCCTTTTCCCATGCAAGGCGTAGGAGTCATGGTATGCAGCGGCTGAGGGGAGACGACGGCGAACGCGGAGCGGTAGCGGTCCTCGTCGCGCTCTTGTTGGTGGTGCTGCTCGGGTTTGCAGCCATGGCAGTGGATGTAGGAATGCTGTACTCGGAACGGGCGCAGGTCCAGAACGGGTCCGACGCCGCGGCCCTCGCAGTGGCACAAAAGTGCGCCGCCAACACGAGCGATCCGAACTGCTCATCGACGTCTCCCATCGCAAGCAGCATCGCAAACAAAAACGCCATCGACGGTTTGAACAACATCAAGTCCGTCAGCTTGGATCTGACGAACCGGCAAGTCACCGTGACCGCCGGCGCCCAGCAGGCGGGCGGCGCACCGAACGCCGTCTCGCTGTTCTTCGCCCGCGTCCTGGGCTTCAGCTCGAGCGACGTTGTGACCACGTCCAGTGTTCAGTGGGGGAGCGCCGTAGCTGGTAGAACCCCCTTTCCTCTCGTATATTCCATCTGCCAGGTGCAGGGATACATCGGCGGAGCCCTCCAGCTTCTTCAGGATCATGGCTCCGGTGCCAATCCCAGCTGCAATTACGGCCCTTCAGGCGCCACGGTTGCCGGGGGATTTGGCTGGATTGTCCAAGATCCCGGCGTGTGCGGCGGCACCATAAACCTCGCGGCGAGTGAAGGCGGGAGCGCGCCGGGCAACAGCACACCGGGTAACTGCGCAACCACCCTTCAAAAGTGGGCAGATACCATCACCGCTGGCCGGGACGTCGTCGTTCTGCTTCCGGTCTTCGACGCTGTCACAGGTACGGGAAGCGGCGCCGTTTACCATCTGGTGTCCTTCGCCGCATTCAAAGTGGCCGGGTGGAAGTTCAGCGGCAACAACAGTCTTCCCGACAGCTTCCGCAACACGAATTCCGATGTCTCCAACGCTCTTGCATGTACCGGAAACTGCCGCGGGATCATCGGGAGTTTCGTCAAGTACGTTTCGCTGGCGGATGGCTACTCGCTGGGCCCGGTAGACGCGTTTGGGGCGACCATTGTCCGCCTCACCAATTAGCTTTCGTCCATTCATTGAGCACAGGAGTAGTAAGTGAAGTCACGCTTGTTGGCCGGATCGGCAGCGGCACTGCTGGCCGTCGTCGGGGTGATTCTCGTCTTCTCCTACGCTCAGGGCGCGGACCAGCGGGCTGTCCAGAACCTGGCTCCGGTTGACGTGTTGGTTGTCAAGGCCGCGATCCCGGCCGGCACCTCCGTGGACGCCATGAAGGATTCCGTCGTTACCCAGCAAATGCCGGGCTCGGCCGTGCCAAAAACAGCGCTACATACCCTCGGGGATTCAGCAGGCAAGGTCGCCGCCGTCGACCTCGTCCCTGGCGAAACCCTGGTGGCCGAACGTTTGGTGGCCCCGGATGCACTCAAGACTCCAGGGGACGTCAAGGTGCCGGCAGGGCTTCAAGAGGTCTCCTTTCAACTGGAACCCCAGCGGGTAGTCGGGGGACTGCTGGTTCCAGGTGATCACATCGGAATCTTCATCTCCATGGCGAATGGTGGAATCGAGGCGAAGCCGGACAAGGAAACCACTGAATTGGCGATTCACAAGGTTCTTGTGACCATGGTGCAGCGCGCCCCGCAGCCGGCAGCGAGTGCACAGGCGACGCCGAATCCGAGTTCCGGTGCGGCCGGCTCCAAAGACAGCGCGCTTCCTACGGGCTCCCTCATGCTCACCGTTGCAGTGAGCGATGTGGACGCATCCAAGATTGTCTTCGCCGCCGAGTTCGAAAAGATCTGGCTCAGCAAAGAGCCGTTGGATGCCAAAGACAGTGGTCCCACCGTCATGCAGAAGAGCGGGGTATACAGGTGAGCCGTTTTGTCCTGATAACCCCCAATACCGATTTTGACCAACGGCTGCGCCAAGCTGTTGCGGGTGGCCTGCCCGGAAGCGTGCAGACATTCTTCACGAGCGTTTTGCCTGCCGATCCTGCTGAGCTGTTTGGCGCGCTCAATCAGGAACAACTCGAAGTGCTGATTCTGGGACCTGACGTTCCCGTTGAGGACGCCCTTCGCTTGGCTACCGTCTTCGATGTGCAATTGCCGGAGCTGAGCGTGATCCTTGTGAGCGAATTGGATCCGTCTTTCGTGCTCCAGGCCATGCGGTCCGGTATTCGCGACATCATGAGCCCGGCAGCGGACGTGGCCCAGATACGGATCATGCTTGAGCGCGCATGCCAGTCTTTCGCCAGCCGGCAGCGCACCATGGAACCCAAGCAATCGGGCTCCCCGAAGGGCCTGGTGATCGGCGTCTTTTCGCCCAAGGGTGGCGTGGGCAAGACGACCATCGCCACAAACATCGCCGTCGGGCTGGGCAAGATCGCACCCATGAGCGTGGTGATCGTGGATCTGGACCTGCAATTCGGCGACGTCGCTTCCGGGCTCTATCTGAATCCGGAACACACCGTTACCGACGCTGTCACGCCGTCGGCAAGCCAGGACTCTCTGGTACTCAAGGCCTTCCTGACGGTCCACCCGGCAAGCATTTATGCCTTGTGTGCACCGAAGGACCCCGTCGAAGCAGACGAGATCTCGCCGGAACAGGTGGGCAGGCTCCTCGAACAGCTCGCCCAAGAGTTCCAGTACGTGGTGGTGGACACGGCACCCGGACTACCCGAAATCGGGCTCGCTGCCCTCGAACAATGCTCGGACGCTGTCTGGGTGACGGGCATGGACGTTCCTAGCGTCCGCGGCCTTCGCTCCGGCCTGGACATTCTCCGCAGGCTGAACCTCCTGCCGGAAACCCGGCACGTGGTGCTCAACATGGCTGATTCCAAGTCGGGGCTGTCGGTCCAGGACGTCGAATCCACCGTCGGTGCCCCGGTTGACGTGAGTATCCCTCGATCGAAAGCCGTCGCATTCTCAACAAATCGCGGCATTCCCGTGCTCCAGGACTCGGTAAAGGATCCGGCCGTCAAAGGGCTCAGGCAACTTGTGGAGCGGTTCAATCCCACGTGGCGTGCCACGGCGCAGCGCAAACTGCACAGAAGGGTAGTGGTCTAATGAAGCTTTCCGAACGCCTGCATGCTGCCGAGGACAAGGTCGAGGTGTCTGTCGGCCGGAGGGTCGCAAACACGCCGTCTTCGCCCAAACCGACGTTCGCTGAGTCCACTCAGCAAGGAAGGCCAATTACCGGCGGGAAGCCTAGCGGTGCCGCAAAACCCCACACGTCAGTCAAGCTGTCCGACGTCCCTGACTCGCCGAAGCTCAGGACCCCGCAACCGGTGGACGCTTTCGCTGCCCTCAAGCAGCGCGCCGCTACGGCGCTGTTCGAGCGACTGGGGGCAAGGTTCAACGACTCGAGCGTCAGCGAACAGGAGTTGCGGTCTACTGCTCGGGAAGAGCTCATCCGGATCATCGACGGCGAGCAGGTTCCATTGTCCGCGGACGAACGCAGCAGGCTCGTGGCGGACGTGGCGGATGACGTCCTTGGCTACGGGCCGCTTCAACGATTGCTGGACGATGCAGACGTTACCGAAATCATGGTCAACAGGATGGACCAGATTTACGTCGAAAGAAAAGGCAAGCTGACCTTGACGGATTCCGGCTTCAGCTCCGAGGACCATCTCAGGAGGGTCATCGAACGCATTGTTTCGAAGGTGGGGCGCAGGATCGACGAGTCGTCCCCTCTTGTCGACGCGCGACTTGAAGACGGCTCGCGCGTCAATGCCGTGATCCCTCCCCTCGCGGTGGGCGGATCGTCGTTGACCATCCGAAAATTCAGCAAAATACCGTTGACTATCAGGAACCTGATCGACTTCGGCACGCTCACACCCGAGATGGCTGAGCTCCTTAACGCTTGCGTCAAGGCGAAGCTGAACATCATTGTTTCCGGGGGTACCGGAACGGGTAAGACCACGTTGTTGAATGTCCTGTCTTCTTTCATCCCCGAGGACAACCGGATTGTCACGATTGAGGACGCCGTAGAACTGCAGATCCAACAGCAACATGTGGTCAGGCTTGAGAGCAGGCCGCCGAACACGGAGGGCAAGGGGGAAGTAACCATCAGGGAGTTGCTCAGGAACTCCCTCCGTATGCGGCCGGACAGGATCGTCGTCGGCGAGGTCCGCGGCGGAGAGTCCCTCGATATGCTTCAGGCGATGAACACCGGGCACGACGGTTCACTCTCAACGGTGCACTCAAATTCCCCTCGCGATGCGGTGGCACGCCTTGAAACCTTGGTGCTCATGGCCGGCATGGACCTGCCGCTGCGCGCAATCCGCGAGCAAATTGCCTCGGCCGTGAATCTCATCATCCAGATCTCCCGTTTGCGGGACGGAACGCGCCGAATCACACACGTCACCGAGGTTCAAGGGATGGAAGGCGACATCGTCACTCTCCAGGACGCCTTTGTTTTCGACTACTCGGCTGGTGTTGACGCCCACGGGATGTTTCTTGGAAGGCCCGTCCCGACGGGTATCCGTCCGCGGTTCATCGACCGCTTCGATGACCTGGGCATCCGCGTTTCTCCCGGGGTATTTGCCGCTCCCCTGGCAACTGCAACAGCAGCAAGGACGTGAGTGGAACATGGTGCTCATGATCGGAATGGCCTTGATGCTTTCAGCCATCCTGTTTTTCGGGGTGGCTGTGATTTTGCCGAAAACCCCGGAAGTTCCGTTCGATAGGAGGCGTCCGTATCACGAAGGCTCGGGGTCCCAGCTGACGCGGTTTGCAGGTTCTGCCACCGAGGTACTTCACGGGGTTCTGGCCAGGCGCAACGTGCGGCTCTTCAATCGTGAAGAACTGGAGAATGCCGGACTGCGGATGAGCCAGGCGGATTTCTTCATCCTTGTGATTGCGGGTGCACTCGTGGGTGCCTTGATCGGGCTGGTGATCGGGGGCCCGTGGGTGGCCATCCTATTCTTCATCCCGGCACCCTTCGTTGCCCGGCTCATCCTCGGTTCCCTGGCTGGCAAAAGGCGCGGGAAATTCGACGCTCAGCTTGGCGACACCCTCCAACTACTGTCCGGCGGCTTGAGGGCCGGACACAGCATCCTCCGCGCCATCGACGCTGCGGCCAATGAATCGGCCAGCCCGACTGCAGAGGAAATGCGCCGGATCATCACCGAGACAAGCCTTGGCCGCGATCTCCAGGCCTCGCTCAACGACGCAGCGGAGCGAATGCGGAGCGAGGACTTTGTGTGGATCGCGCAGGCCATCCAAATCAACCGCGAGGTAGGTGGAAACCTCGCGGAGGTCTTGGACCAAGTCAACGAGACCATACGTGAACGCAGCGAGATCAAGGGACATATCAAATCCTTGGCCGCGGAGGGAAAGTTCTCCGGATACATCCTGATGGCGCTTCCGTTCGGCATCGTGACCATGCTTATGGTTGTCAACCCCGGCTACATGGACGTGATGTTCTCCAATCCGCTCGGCTGGGGAATGATAGCGGGTTCAGCCATCCTGATGACCATTGGCGGTCTCTGGATGCGCAAGATCATCGACTTGAAATTTTGAGGTGACGCGTGAATCCCTCTCTCCTCCTCTCACTGCTATTAGTTCCCCTGCCTGTCGCCTACCTGGCTTGGTCATTCCTGTCGGTTGACCGCAAAACCCAGCGCGCCGTCCAGGAGCTTTTGACGCAGGGTCAAAGTGTTGCCGAGGCCGGTCCACAAAATCGTGGCGGCGCACTCGAGTACATTGGTTACCGCCTGACGCCTGGAAGCTACGTCCAGAAGCTGGATCGGCTGATCGCGCTGGCTGGCCGCCCGCCGTCGCTCCCTTTGGGTCGCGTCCTCGCGGCTAAGCCCTTCCTTGGATTATGCGGGGCGCTCTTGGGCCTATTCATCAGTGCCAACAGCTCGAGCGGGATCATCAAGCTCGTAGGGATTTTTGTTGTATTGCTTGGTTACTTCATTCCGGATCTTTTGCTCTACAGCAAAGGACAAGAGCGTCAAAAAGCTTTGCAATTGGAACTCGCAAATACCATGGACCAAATGCTGATATCGGTCGAGGCGGGCCTAGGTTTCGAAGGAGCATTGGCCCGCGCCGGGGAAAACGGGAAGGGGCCGCTGGCCGAGGAGTTGGTGCGGACACTGCAGGACATGCAAGTTGGACGGAGCCGCCGCGAGTCCTATCTGGCACTGGCCGAGCGTACCAACGTTCCTGAGCTCCGAAGCTTCGTGCAGGCCGTAATCCAGGCGGACACATACGGCATTGCGATCAGCCGGGTCCTGCGGGTCCAGGCAAAGGTGATGAGGGTGAAGCGCCGCCAACGCGCCGAAGAAAAGGCAATGAAGCTTCCGGTCATGATCCTCTTCCCTCTTCTGTTCTTCATCTTCCCGGTGCTGTTCATAGCGATCCTGGGTCCGGCAGTCATCAACACCATAACCACGTTCAGCGGAGGCTGAGCGCAATATCACATTCTCCGAATTGGGCGGACCAGATGAAAAAGGCTTAAATCAAGAAAGGCCTAAGATTTCCTTAAGATAGCCATAACTTCGGTTTTTCCGGAAATTCAGAAAGTAGCATTGGGCTATGTTCAGTTCAGGTTCCAGCGAGGTCAACGAGGATTCAGATCCGAGCCATCCCGGCTCAGTCGACGACTCTACTGGGCTGCCCATCGTCCCGCTGGCCGAACATCCCATACTGGATCTCGCGGAATTCCAACTCCTGGAAGACCAAGTGGACAATCCGCTGATCGCACGCACGTTTGCTGGCGACTTCGCAAAACTCTGGGTTAAGCGATACGAAATCCTGGCTACCGCCGTCGAGCGCGGCGACGTGGCCGCGGCCCTGAACGCAGTCCTAAGCCTCCGAACCTCGTCAATTATGGTTGGCGGTGTTCGCCTCGCGGTGCTTGCAGCGCAACTGGAGGAACGCATTCGAAAAAGTGAATTGCGGGAGGCTCGGCCCCTCCTCAAGGAAGTTGCGGAATGCGGGCATCTGACGGTCCAGGAACTAAAGGACAGCTACGTACTCCGGAACGATTGACCTTCGCCGGCTCAATCTGACCTTTTCGGTGTCAGGCGATACCCGACTCCCCGGACGGTCTGTAGAAATCGCGGCGATTGTGGATCTTCACGGAGCTTTCGGCGGAGGTTGCCGATGTGGGTCTCAACAGCCCGTTCGTCGGCGTCGCTGATGTACGCATCGTCGTCGTAGTAGTCTCCGCGGGCCGCCCTCACAAGGTCAGCGCGCGTCCGCACCTCGCCCTTGGCCCGAAGCAGGTCGTAGAGAAGATCGAACTCGCTTCGCGTCAGAGTCAGGACCGAACCTTGAAGCGTCACCATGCGTGACTTGTAGTTCAGGGCCAAGCCGTTGTGCCGAATCACCGCTCCATCTGGCCCTCCGGTCCCGGCCGAACCACCGCCGCCGCCCGCACCGCCGCCGCCGGCCGCACCGCCGTCGGGCACGTAACCCACGCGACCTTCCTCCGGCAACGCAAGCCTGCCCTCGGCGCGAGGCCGCCGCATCATGGCGGTGACTCTGGCCCTCAATTCACGGGGCAAGAACGGTTTCTTGACGTAGTCGTCCGCGCCGGTCAGGAATGCCGTCAACGTGTCCGGCTCGTCGCGCCTGGCCGTCAGCATCACGACATATGCGTCGCTGAATTGCCGAATCCGACGCAGGACCTCGTGGCCGTCCATATCCGGAAGCCCGACGTCGAGTGTCACCACCGAGGCATGGTGGTCCCGTACGACCTCCACCCCTTCGCGTCCGGTGGCGGCAGAATGCACCACAAATCCAGCTTCTTTGAGGATGGCGTCAACCAGATTTCGTACATCTTCGTCATCCTCAATGACTACAGCTACCCCAGGCTCGCTCATTGGACATCCTTGTGGGTGCACATCGCCGCACAGCCCAGCGCAATGCGGTAAATGCCACCCAAATACTCACGATACAAGCATTGAAGCCATCTGGCATCTAATATGTGGATTAAGCGCTGCTCCGAACTTCCAGTTGGATCGTTCGGGGCGTCGTATTGTGGTTCCTTGGGGGGGAATAGTGGGCTCTGTGCGGTTCCTTCGGGAATCGCGTGGAGCAGTAATTGGTTCGCGAATCTCCAACGAAGGGTCTCGACTTTGAGTGAGCAGCCATTTTTCCGCGCGGCCGCCCGTTTCTTCAGGAAACTCACGCCTCGCGCCCGCCTGGCTGTCTGTGAATTGCCGCTAACGCTTATCATCGCGGGCTTGGCGATCGCAGCCCCAACCCTTTGGCCAGGCTTAATCCAAAATTGGTTGTTCGTCACCGGAGTCGTCCTCCACGGCATCCTGTTCCTGGGCTGTCTGCTGGTTCCTTGGGAGAGATTGTCGCCAAGCGCGGGCCTGGCAATCCCTATTTTGGATTTTGTTGCCCTGTGGTTCACTCGAAACGGCGCCTTCAGCGCGGTACCGGGCCTCATCACGTTGGCTATCTTTCCCGTGATCTGGTTGTCTGCCTCGGGCATGCTTTCCAGGACAAGCCTGATCCTCAGCTTTGTGGGTCCTTTCCTCATCGCGATTCCGCCGGTCATTTCGCACATGCCCCGTCCGACGTCGTCAGACATTTCTTCAGTACTGCTTTTGCCCCTCATGATGTTTGCAATGGCAGTCTCCATTCGTCTGGCCGGCTCAAATGCCCGTCTGCAGCAACGGCGGGTAAGCCAGCGGGATCAGGCCCTGCGGCAATTGTTGGCCGCGAGCAGGGAGCGGGAAACGCTGCTCAAGACAATCCTGGACACGATCGACGTCGGAATTGTCGCCGTCGATTCGAAGGGCGAAACACTCCTGATCAACAACCAACAAAATGCATTCATAAAGATGGCAATGCCCGCGGAAGGCTCGCGGGGACCCGGGGAACAAGACTGGCTGGTTTTCGGCCAGGACCGGCGGACGCCAGTCCCACTTGAAAAGGGCCCTGTTCGGAGGGCCGTTCAAGGGGAAACATATTCCGACTATCTGCTGTGGTTCGGCGCCGGTACCGGCCAACGGGCCATCTCAACCGCCGCGCGGGGAATGAAAAGCGAGCTCGACGACGGGTTTGGTGGTGCGGTGATCGTTTTCAAGGATGTGACGGATGTTGTCGATGCCCTTGCCGCCAAGGACGAACTGGTTGCCAACGTTTCGCACGAATTCGGTTCGCCGCTGACATCGATCCTGGGCAACATCGATCTTGTGCTCCGCGGCGACCAGGAGCTCCAACCAGCAACAAGGCTTGGCTTGGAAGTTGCGGAGCGGAATGCCGAGCGGCTCCGGGCCTTGGTGGAGGACCTGCTCTCGTCAGCCGCGGCAGTAGAGAGCGTGCACCTGCGGCGCACGGATTTGGCAGGGTTGGTCGAAAACAGCCTGGTTTCTGCTCGGGCGCAGGCCGACGCCGCGCACGTGGGACTCGTCGCCGACGTTCCGGCACCCCTGTGGGCGAACGCCGACCCCTTGAGGCTGGGCCAGGCCTTGGACAATCTGGTATCCAACGCGATCAAGTATTCACCCGGTGGCGGACTCGTGACCATCAGGGCCGAGCGGAACGACGGTTGGGTCCAGCTCGAAGTGAAGGACACGGGAATGGGCATGACCACCGACGAGTCGGCCAGGATTTTCACCCGGTTCTTCAGGACAAATGCTGCCCGTCAAGCCGCGATACCCGGCGTCGGCCTCGGGCTGTCCATAACCAAGTCCATCGTGGAACGACATGGAGGCAGCATCTCCTGCAGCAGCGAACCCGGTAGTGGAAGCACCTTCACAGTGGCGCTGCCGGCTGGCCAACCCCAGGAACCGTCACAGGCCGGCGCGCCCGCACTGTATTAGGCCGGGACTGTAGTGGGTCCGTTCCCGGACCGGGTAACTGCACGCGGCGGCAAGTAGTCAGCCGCGCAAAGTAGAGTACCCACTACTCGTGACCGGCCCCGGAGCCGCCAGATTGAATGGAACCCAGTTGGTCTCAATGCAGTTCCTGGTCTCTGGGGGTTATCCGTATGTGTGTTTCCTGCAATCCTGTTGTGTCCTTTCCGCGTCCCATGGTGACGGGGGCAGTCCGTTGAGCGCGGGGATGGAATCCGCTTCCATGTTCGCCGGTTCGCTGCCCGGGCTCATTCTGATGGACCTGGGCCAGGCAATGGTGGTGGTTTGCGTGTGTTTCGACATGGTCCGTGCCATGTCCGTGCCACGGTCGCATCGGCGCTATGTCGCCAACACCATCTTCAAGACCCTGGCAGTGCCGTCGATTCTCGTCATGGGCGTCAGCGTGCTGGCCAAGGCGATCCAATGGAATTGGGCCGACGTGGCAATGGGCGTTTTCGTGATTGTGATGATCATCTTCCGCTGGCACCAAGACAAGGACGAGGACAGCTGGTGGAAAGGCAAAGGCAAGAAGCTGGCCCGCTGGGCGCGGAAGCAACTGACACCGCGACCCGCCTTGATCCCGGCGTCGGCCTCAGCCTAAGCGCCCACCCCTCCCGACGCTCGCTCACCTTTGGGGTGTTTTCCGGCGACCCTCGCTCAGATGATCTGAGCGAGGGTCGCCGCATTTGGCCATATATGTGAGCGGGCGTCGGGGGAAAGGGCCATATATCTGAGCGAGCGTCGCTGTCGGTGCGCCGGGAAAGGTCCGTTAGTGCCCGACGGCGGCAGTCCCGTTGCGCTGTCGTCCCGCCTTTGCGCCGTGCTCACCCCAGACGCTCGCTCACCTTTGGGGTGTTTTCCGCCGACGCTCGCTCAGATGATCTGAGCGAGCGTTCCGGCATTTGGCCATATATGTGAGCGGGCGTCGGGGGAGAGGGGCGTATATGTGAGCGGGCGTCGGG
>NZ_JBYSXD010000068.1:0-18751 GCF_058781865.1 Arthrobacter sp. FW306-1B-F12A | reverse complement strand
CACCAGGACTGGGAACCACCCCGCTGGCCACACCACCTCCCGACCGGCCAGGAATCGGACACCCTCCCTGACCTGGACCCGCCCGCATTTCAGGAACCGGAACTGCCCGCGGATCCGTTCCCGGACTGGAACTCCTTCACGGCCGCGCACCCATGGCCCGACGCCGATTCCGACGATCCAGGCGATCCGGGCTGGACCGCGCCCATGGACGACCCCTTCCCGGCATACGCCGCGTACCAAAGCGGCTGACCACCTGAAAGTTCCCAGAGGGGACACCGGCAGGCAGCCTCCGCACGCCCTCGTGATGGCGCGGCGAGGCTGCGCGTCCTAGTAAGCTCAAGCCACAAATGATGAAGAGGAGGCTGACGTGGCCGAGATGTCCGTGCAGGAGATAGTTGCCGAGCTGGCCGCGCTCGAGGACCCGAAGGCACGCGCGGTGAACGAGAAACACGGTGACGATCACGGTGTGAACCTCGGCAAACTGCGCGCGCTCGCTAAGCGGTTGAAGACGCAGCAGGAACTCGCGCACCAGCTCTGGGCGACAGATGACACGGCAGCGAGACTGCTCGCGATCCTGGTCTGCCGCCCGAAGGCGTTCGAGCGGGATGAGCTCGACGTCATGTTGCGTGCTGCACGTGTACCCAAGGTGCACGACTGGCTCGTCAATTACGTCGTGAAGAAGAACCCGCACTGCGAGGAACTGCGCCTTGCCTGGTTCACCGATCCGGATCCAGTAGTTGCGAGCGCCGGATGGGCGCTGACTACTGAACGCGCTTCAAAGAATCCCGAGGGCCTGGACCTCGCAGGATTGCTCGATGTCATCGAGGCGGAGATGAAAGACGCCCCGGATCGCTTGCAGTGGGCGATGAACCACTGCCTGGCCCAGATCGGGATCGAGCACGCCGGGCACCGCGCCCGCGCCATCGACATTGGTGAGCGCCTGGAAGTGCTCAAGGATTACCCGACTCCCCCAAACTGCACCTCTCCGTTCGCCCCCATCTGGATCACTGAAATGGTGCGCCGACAGGACGGGAAGTAGGAACCGGGCTGGAAACACCAAAGCTGCCCCCCGCACGACGTACCGTGAAGGGGCAGCTTCGTCTACCGCTAAAGGGACGAAGGCGGAGCTGCAGATCGACAGGTTTTTTTGCTGAGATCGAGTTGGTCAATGAGTTCGCTGTGCGGCGCCCGGTCAAGCCGCGACTGCAGGGAACACTAGAAGCGATCCGTCGCTGCTTCGTTCGATCTCAATCGCAACGTCAGCTTGATGGATTCCGGCGTTGAGGCCATCTCCCAAGCCGCGAAGACGATATACGGCCTTGAGTAGATCGTCGACCTCGCCCTGCGTGAACACAGGGCTTCTGAAGCCGCTGTTCCGCTTCAACTCGAGGGTCGACAGTCGACGTAGAACTGAGTCGATGCCGGATTCCAACTCGTCGACCCGACGCCCGTCGTCGTGCAATGTTCCGATGAAGCTCTTGAACGGATTGTGCGTGTCCTGTTGTGCGTGTTCAACAGCTTGAAGCACGAGCACTCGGCGTTTGAGAGCAATGGCGAGGCGTGCAAGCTCTAGATGGGCGCGGAACGTGCCGCCTTCCTCGTTGATACCAGGGAATGACTTCGTCAATGCACCGACTTCAACCGGGCCGTCGGGCAGTGTTTCTAGAGCAACTTGCCATTTCATGAGCCGACGCTGGATTCGTGCGATCGCCGTGCTGATCGCGTATGACGAGGAATCCAGTCCCAGTGATAGGCCGATTCTGCCCTGATCGAGGAGAATCGACGTTGCCTTGACGATCGCGTCAGGACAGCCGTCTAACTCGCTGCGTTCGCCCTCGAGGTTGTCCTCGTGTAACTGCTCCAAGAGGTCAGTGATCCGCTCGATTGATTCCTGGCGCTGGTGATCAGCGTAGGCGCTTACGCTGACCGCGACGGCCATCAGCACTAGTGGCGCGGCCACTGTCAGTGCCCCGGCCCCCGCTACAGCCACACCAGCAGTTGCGGCCGAACCGGTCGCAGCACCCGCAACAGCGGCCTTGCCGGCAACGGGAACAAAAGTGGCCTGCGCTGCGATTCCGGCGGAGTTGACGAGCGCGCCGTGAATACCTCCCGCAGCTGCTTTGGAGGCCATGGGCTGCACGAGTCCTTTGCCGACCTGCGCGGCGACCTTTGCCGGTACAACCATTCTGTAGAGCACGTCACCGGTAGCGGCGACGTCGAGCGTCGAAGGCACTGACTTCGCAGTCTCAGCCATGAGGCGCGATAACTCCCGAGCGAGCGGACTTGCTGCATGAAGCGGAATCCCGCCCTTCCGATCGGGCTTGATTGACAGCGGATGCGCTTCCAGCGTGGCGATGGGGGAATCAGCAAGTGCTGCTAGGACTGTTCTCAGTTCTGCGAGTCGGGCAGGTGTCATGCCCTCCTCGCCTAGCACGTTCGGCACGCTCACGGATTCCGTAGCGAGTGTCCATACTGGCACGAGTGGCTGGTTATCAATGGTCACGTCTGTCCCTCCCCATACTGAGTTCCACCATAGGCGGTGGCAGTGACACCAAAAGCGACCTCAACCCGCAGACCGTAGTTCTCGCCCACATTGAAGCCGCCATTCGTTATCGTTCCACATGAACGAGGGATATTCGAGTCGCTGCTCGCCCAGAAGCCTTCTGGGCAACCATTCTCCAACCATGACGATTTGCCCCCAGCGCTGGTGGCTACGAGTATCCGTCGGGCGTACAGCCGGACGGATTGAACGTTATGGAACTGTCAGCCAAAGTGGTCGCCAGCGTAGGCCGGGCAGTAGTGACACCTGGTGCTAAGCCACGCATTGGAGCCGGGGCCCGCAGCCTAAAGCTCCCACTTGCGGTCTGCTTCTCCACGCTCTTGGGCAACTTTTATGGCGACACGCACTGCTTTAACCCGTAGATAGTTAAACGTGCTGACGACTTGGCCCGGAGACACGATGTTGTCCCTCTCAAGGGAGCGTCGGACCCAGTAGGCGTACTCCTCGCGCCCCTCGGTGTTCTCGGGCAAGGAGGCCATGTAGGCGTCGGCAAGGCCGTGGCAGTGCTGCCCGGTATTGGGGTTCTCCGCGAACGAGGACTCCATGGCCACGGCCAGTTCTGCGCTGTAGGCGTCTGCATCCATCTTGGTACTCCTTTGTTGTTGAGACTGGTCATGCGCCCGCACGACTCGGCGCAGCCCAGCCGCGGGGCCTTCCTCGCGCATCCAGTTGACCCCAGATGCGCTTATCTACGTCGGCCGTAGGCGAATCGATCTATCGGCTGCCGTTTCTTTCAATGGTCCCGATTCCGCAGTCAGAGCGGCTGCCCAAGAGCCCTCGAGGGTGCGGTTTCCTCTGGAACCGGGTCCTGGAGGGCGACGGCCGTTTTTCAGTCGCCGGACGCGCCCATTTCGGGAGGGAACACTGCGAGTTCCCAGCGCAGCAGTCTAGCGTCCGGGCACTCTCGGCCGAATCGTAGCCCATCCAGGAGCTTCTTGGCCGCGGACTCCCGTGTGACGCCGGTTATGTGCCAATTCGGGTTATCCCCAGCTGGGGCGTCCCATCCGGCTGAGACGAGAAAGTCCGAGTTGAGCGGACAGACGTCAGCGGCAAGAAAATCCTCAGAAACTAGTTCCAGCGACAGCCCGGACGGACGTGGAGTGGCCTGCGCGTACGGTGCACAGTCCTCCCCCGCTCCGTACCCATATTCGACGCTGATGAAATCGTCGTCTTTGAGCCACAGCAGCTCGTCTGTCAGCGACTGCACGGCGTCTGCCCATAGAATCTCCTGGTCGGGTCCTTCCGGGGCCAAGCTCTGCGATTCGCCTTGGCCTAGGGGCGGGCCACTCGTGCCGGGTTCCCCGGACGGTAGGCTCGCAGACCACTTAATACTTGCAGGATTCTTAACGCCGCGGCACTCCCGCAACCCGGAGAGGAGAGTTGACGCGACATCCCCTAGAGGGACGGACTCTTTGATCCAAACATCATGGTGGTCTCTGGCCGCTGCCCAGCCCAGTTCGAGCATGCGTCTGACGTCGTGGGGCCAGTCCTCCGTTCCGACTACCAGTGCTGAGGGAAAGGAGCAATCGGCCCCATCGGCTGTGATTGTGGCCGTCGCGAACAAGGGAATATCCAGATCTTCGCCTTCTTCAACGACCCGGAGTTCAATCGAAGTGCCCACAGGAGTCCGGAACACAGTTCCAGCGAGCAAATGTCGAACCTGGTGCCAGGCGCCCCCGACGTCGTCGACTGAATCCTCAGAGAGGTCAGTGCTCCCCATTACGAGCCTCAGTCCGTTGCTCAAGACACCGAATTCGGCCTGCATGCTGAGCAGCGATGGTCGTTCCTCGCCCCGCACTACCTGCAGTTTCACCCAGTCGTCGTATGCGAACTCAGTTTTGGGAGAATCGTCCAGCCCGGATGCTGTCTCTGAAAAGTCCAAGGCAGCGCGGATGAAGTCCGAGCCGCGCCAATTCAAAGACTGCAAGATCGGGGGAAGGCCCACCGCGGCCAAGGCCCCATTCCACGAGCCGTTGCCAAGCAAAGCGGACACAGTTTCTACCGGAACGGGCCAGTCCAGGTAGTCAGATACTTCATAAAGTTCTCCGAAGCGGGCTCGGCCCAGGTCGTATTCTCTTGCGTAGAACTGCTTGCCAGAGGCGCGATTCAGCTGCCTCATTGCCCCCAGAACCAGGCCCACGACGCTTCGTCGTGAGGAAGCGGGAGCACCGCACAGGAAGCGTTCAAGATCCTCCACCACGCGTGTTTCATCCGAGGAAAGAGGTTCTGCCGGGCCTGCACCGAGGCCGTTGATCATGCCATACACGGCGAAGACGCCATAGTCGAGATAAGGGGAACAGCAGGTCATTGGGTAATCGACGACCAGCCCTGCCTTCTGCCGGAGCTCCTCGTAGACGTCGGCCGCCAAGCTGTGCAGCCAATGAAACCTGTGTTTCAGGACCATTGATTTGCTCACCGATCCAGGAGAGGGGCCGTCGTCGACAAGACCGCCATACACGTCGTCCTGAATCAGTTGACGTAGCGAACGGACTTCTCTTGCGATGGCGTCCGCACGACTTTGTTCCTGCTGGACCGTAATGGCTTCCCTGAGATCGTCGAGGAACTGCTTCGGAGATCCGTCGCCCTCATCCAGATTGGCTATCCGCTCTCCTTTGGCGTAGGCGTCCAGAATCGCTACCCGGTGGTGGGGCAAGCCTTTCGAAGTTGCTCCAAGTTCGTTTGCCCGCCGGGTTGAATTTTCCTGGAGCAGGCGAAGCGCGGCTCCGACATCGGGTCCGGCGTTCACAACTCCTCGTAAGACCCCGCTGGCCCAATTGGCTAAGGACGCTTCTTCCTTCTCACCACCCGGGGTCGGGAGCCGTCCGAACCGTGAAAGGAAGTCCGTATAGCCAACAAGACGTCGCTCGTGTCGGACTTCACGTGCCGTTTTCAACGTGTCCGCATACGAAAGCACGAGCGCAATTTCATCGGAAATTGGTACCCCCACAGCCCGGCGCTTTCGATGCTTGATCAACCAGGCGTAGCCCGGAGATCCGGATTCCGGAAGGTGACCCGCGGCCTCTAGCGACGCCATGACTCCTGCGCACTCCGCGTTCTCCCGGGTGGGATTTGCCTGCCTCGTCCGAACAGGTTCGACTTCGTTGGCAGCCCCCGCTAACTTGGCGCACGCTGCGATGAGTTCAGTGATTTTCTCATTGGTTTCAGCACCCCCCGCCGTCCGGGAACCGTCGAGCCGTCGCTTGACCCAGAACGCAAGGCTCTTTTCTTCCGCCGGCGCCAACTTCGCGAAGCCAGGCATGCGTCCGTTGGCCCTGACGAATACGGCCAACTGTTCCAAGCGAGCATCGCGTTTGTGTTCGGTGTGTGCCTTGAGTCGGTCCGCCAGTGCAAGCACATCAAGTGTTTCTGGCGACATCTCGGCACCGGTGGCGCGAAGGCGGCGAGCGTTCGCGATCCAGCCGTGGGTCTGGCTGTCTTCCGTGCTTGAAGGCACATGATCAGCGCCCTCAAGTGCGCTTCGCGCCTTCTCCCTTGCCAGGATCTCGTTGAATTCCGATCGTGACGGGTACTTGTCATAGAGGTCCAAGATCCTGAGCCGTCGCTCGGCGTACTCACTGGGCTCATACGCACGGCTGCTCTCACGCGCATGATTTCGCATCCAAGCCGCAATCGTGCGTTCCTTGTCCTCATCCGCGCTGAGCGAATCAGTATCCGTGAAACTCGTCCGGGGAACGTACCCGTGCTGACCGCACCATTCCTGGGCCTCTAGCAACATCGCATCAGGGTCGGCATTCCTCCTCGTTACCAGCGCGCCGGGGACCATATTCAAGGCATCAATCTGCTCCTGGGGCATGGTCCCGTCTTTGAATGACATGCGCTTGTTGATGAGCCACAGTGCGAGCCCTCGCTCTTCGTCCCGCGTGCTCAGTGGCATCCGGCCGTGCTCACTGTGGAATGCCGAGAGATCCGCAACCCACTCCGCAATTGATCGAGTCTTCCGCGTTGAGTCAGCCGGGACGAGAGGCTCAAGCAACTCGGAACGTTCAGCAGAGAGTTCTCCCTTATTGCGCGCGATGACCTGGGCGTTCAACCAAGCCGCAAGGCTGCGTTCGGGAGGATTGGCTGCCCCGAAGAGTGGGCGCCTTCCGTTGGAGCGAATAAATTCTGCCAACTCTGTGATCCGGTCAGAGTACGTCTGCCGTGAGGCCAGAGGACCCCCAAGGTCTTCCATCAGCTTCAGACGAGGAGCGGCCAGGTTTCCGGCGTTCCTCAGCGTCTGCTGCGTGGTGGTCCAACGGCCAAGGGCTGCTTCGGAAGTGTCCTTCGACTCTGCCCTAGGGCGGCGCCCGGTTAGCTCAATGAACGCTTTCAATTCACCGTAGCGCCTCATGAACCGGTGATCCTGCTCTTCGCGTGACATACCCGTCCTAGTCTTTATCCACAAGCATTTTTGGAAGGCACATTGCATACATGTGCATGCAATCGGCCCTTTGACTCCCCGCCATACCGTAGCGGTATGGATACCCGTAAGTGCCCCGCAACCTCGGGTTTCGAATAACATATGCGCAACGAATTCCTGCGCACCTGCCTATCCCGGAATCTGAATCCGCACCGCTTCCTGCATGAGCGGGTTGGAGATCATCACGGTCGAAGCATCCGGCGCTATATCGAAAGCAATGAATCCGCGAGTCTTGTCACCTGGCAGGACGTCTCCAGAGGCCAACTGGTTGTCGGCGAAGAGGTTGAGATCGGCCTTTCGCCCGTTGGCGTCCTTGGCGGAGAAGTAGAACGGATTGGAGCTGGTCTTGCCAGCCTCTGTTTCCCAGAGGACGTCGAGGAGCAGGTAGCTTCCATTCTTCGCCGGGGTGGCGAACGCCGTCGATGTGACGGTCGCTGTCCGGACGGCCGAAATGATCGTGATCTTGGCGACGTTGGCGTTGCCCATCTTGACGCTGAATGGAACGCCGACGGCGGGTGCGGCGACGGTTGCGGAGGGAACGGCCGCGGGAGCAACGGGAGTCGTGGCAGTGGGCGCTGCGGTAGACGCAGCTGTGGAAGAAGCCGCGGGGCCCGCATTTCCCGCCTGCTTCGTTCCGCCGGAGCAGGAGCCCAGCGCGATGCCGAGCACCAGGACACCTGCTGGGATCAGGAAACGCTTCTTCTTGAAGAACGGGCGGGGCGCGGCGGCTGGGGTCTCGACGCCGGGCGCCTGTGGAATCTGGTTCATGTGGGTCATGCCTTTCTAGGGTTAGCGAATGATGAGCGAACGAGTACTACTGCTTTTCCCATTTGCCGCATCGGGTTGAATTGAAGTCCTGGCCGGCGGATAGGTTCACCGCGGGGCGGCCTCCGCCTGGAATGTCGTTCTGGATGATCTGGCTGCCGTTGGTTCCTGACTGGTAGATGCCCCAGTAGCAGGTTGATCCCACTGCCGCCGCTGCACGGTACGTGCCCGGTTCGATGTCCTTGCCGACCGTCCAGGTGCCGTCGCTGACAGTGTTGGCCGCTTTGGTCTTTTCAGCCGCGGTCACCGCGTCTTCCCGCTGCTTAACGGCGTCTTCGCGGGCTTTGGCCGCCGCTTCAGCTTTAGCGACCTCGGTTTCGCGAGACGTGACTTTGGCTTCGCGGCCGGCGATGCCGTTCTGAAGTGTGTCGTACTTGGATTTCAGCGAGTCGTAGCTGGACTTGGCCGAATCACGGGCGCTTTCGACCGCAGACTTTTCCCTTGTGAGCCCAACATAGGCGTCGCTCGCCTTCGGATCCGGCAATGTGGTCCCGAATGCTGTTCCGCCCGCCACGAGGACGACGGCGGCAACCGCGAGCCAGAGGCGCTTCTTGCGTGCGGATTTGGGTTTCTCCGGAGTCGGACCCTCGGGGTTCCGGGCGTCAGTGCCCCCGGGGTCACCGCCTTCGAGCTGTGGCTCTTCGTTCTGGCCGGTCTCGATGTTCAACATGGCTTCTTCCTTTAGGGGATGGACAGTGGGTGTGGCTGCTGGGCGGCGGCGGGATGCCAGTCCCCCAATGCGTGGTTCCCCGCCGCCGTCGCAGCCCCGGAAGATCCCTTCGTAGCTGCAGAACGAACCTATGACTCCTCGGCATTCAACGAGTCGGTATTCACTGATAACCCCCGTTATCAGCGCCTCGCGGGAAAAGTTGCCGGTCGCAGCTAGGCTGAGGGTCGACGTCGTAAGGAGGCGGAAGTGAACGAATCAGCAGCCCTGCTCATGAACCTTTCGGATGTCGCCTCCCTGGCGCAGGTCCAGCGGCCCGTCGTTTCGATGTGGCGCAAACGGAGCGCTGGATCGGCTCATCCGTTTCCGGACCCCATAGCGCTTGAAGGCGGCCGTGAAGTGTTCGACGCCGACCAGGTCGCCGCATGGCTTGCCGCCACCGGACGGGGCAATAACCCTGAGGCCCTCAACGACGTCGCCGCCTTCGCGAAGATGCCCCCAGCCGGCAGCGCCCGCGGAAGCACGTTCGACTCGCTCACCGCCCTGCTGACTCTCAAGGCGATGACAGGTGAGGATCTGGGGCAGCTGAGCCCTGATGAATTGCTGGACCTCGCGGACGAGTGCGATCCCGATGACATGTTTCTGTATTCGGAACTGGAAGTCCTGGGCGCTTCACTTGTTTCCACGGTGGCATTCGCAGACCGACTGGTAGACAGTGCCTACAACGCGCCGGCCGCCTTCGAGCAACTGCTCGCGGCTCGTTTCCGGGCAGGGCTGCGGGAACAATCGGAGACCGCGCTCTCTGACGCTGCCGCAGGGTTGGTTGCCAATGCTGCGGTCGAACTGGCCGCCACGCTTGATGGGAACCCAGTGTTTGCCGACTCCACACCCGGCGGCAGCGACCTCCTAATCGGCGTCATGCGGACGTCCGGCGAGGATGCTCCCGTCACCTTCCTGACAGCGAACGACGACGGCGGTACAGGCCGGCTGGCGCGCCGCCGCCTGCGGGCGCACGGCGTGGACGGTGAGCAGATCCGCATCGACGCCAGCGGCGAGTTTGCGGTCGAAGGAGCTGTGGTGCATGTGGTTCAGTACCCGCCCCCTGGCCAACCGCGCATGGACGACTCCCAGATTCTCTCGGCGGTGGAACACCTTGCCCTGCAGATGGACGATCAGCAGCGGGCGGTCATCATCGCCCCGGCACGGGTTCTCTGCGATGTGCCACTGTCCGGGACTGCCGCCGGCGTCCGTTCAGGTATTCTGCGAACTGGTCGGGTACGTGCCATCGTGCGGCTGCCGCAAGGTCTCTTGCGTTCCAAGCCGCGCGAAGCCCAGGCGCTGTGGGTGCTAGGGCCCTCGTTCGCCGAGGTGCCCATTGCCGAACGCTGGACCATGGTGGCGGATCTCAGCGCCCGAGACCTCGCCGACGACGTCACCCAGGACCTCATCAGCGATATCGTTGCATCGATGGGCGACCGCGCCACCATCCGCGCCCACTCCTTCCGCTTCGCGCGACTGGTACAGACACGTCTCCTGCTGGCCAGCAGGAAGTCCTTGGCGAAAGCCCCATCCCACGGTTCGGCTCCGAGTTCCAACGGCGCTGAGTCGGCCCTCCGTGTGGAGGAACTTGTACGGATCCTGCAAGCCGGCAAACCTGAACAATCCGGTGACATCGCAGTGCTCCCAGGAGATCCGAACGCGAAGACCCAGCCCGCCTCCGTGCAAGACTTCATCGCCGCCGACAACCTCAAGTACATCAAGGGAAACCGACTGGAGGACGCGGATCTGGCACCAAGCGGCGGGACTCGAGTCCTGGGGCCTGCCGAGCTGATCCATCCGCATACCGCCCCGTCCCGCTACCTCAACCTCCTGGACTTCGCCGCCAGCAATCCTTCCGGACGGCTCACCGAGCCCGGCGACGTCGTCTTCTGCACCAGTCCCCGGCCTGCGGCGATAGTGGACACCCAAGGCGGCTCCGCCGTCATCTTCCCCGCCCGAGTGCTCCGGATCGACCCCGGCGACCCAGGCGGGCTACTACCGGACGTCGTCGCCGCGGACATCAACAGACTCCGTACAGCGGACAAGTCCTGGCGTCAATGGCGCCTGCGTCGCACCCCTGACGCCCAACGCAAGAAGCTGGCCGATTCCCTCGCGCGGCTGCAACACGAACAGCAGCAAGCCCGCGAACGCCTCAAGCTCTTGGAAGAACTCGCTACCCTGATTACGGACGGCGTAGCGGGCGGAAGCCTCACCCTGACAGACCCCAGCACCAAGCTCGCCGGACCAGAGACCGAAGGAACACGTTAATGCCCCCGAAATTGAAGGTGGACCTCGCCCCGTCCACCATGAAGGAACTCAAGGACACCCTCTGGAAGGCCGCGGACAAACTGCGCGGCTCCATGGATGCCTCGCAGTACAAGGACGTGATTCTCGGGCTGGTGTTCCTGAAGTACGTCTCTGACGCTTTCGAGGAACGTCGAGGGCATATCCAGGCAGAGCTGGAAGCGGAAGGGCTCAACGAGGAGCAGGTCGCCCAGCTCATCGACGACGTGGACGAGTACACCGGCCGCGGCGTGTTCTGGGTGTCTGAACGGGCTCGCTGGACCTACCTCGCGGAGAACGCCAAGGGCCTTCCCGCGTTGGACGGCGAGGAGCCCAAATCGATCGGGAAGCTCATCGATGAAGCAATGAAGCTCATCATGCAGGACAACAAGAGCCTCGCGGCCACTCTCCCCCTCATATACAACCGCGACAACGTGGACCAGCGCCGCCTCGGCGAGCTGCTGGACCTTTTCAACTCCGCCCGCTTCACTGGTCAGGGGGTCAGCAAGGCGCGCGACCTGCTCGGTGAGGTGTATGAATACTTCCTGGAGAAGTTTGCCAAGGCCGAGGGCAAGCGTGGTGGCGAGTTCTACACCCCCGCCGGGGTGGTCCGCGTCCTCGTGGAAGTCCTCGAACCGCACCGCGGCCGGGTCTACGATCCCTGCTGCGGATCCGGGGGCATGTTCGTCCAGGCCGAGAAGTTCCTCGCCGCCCACAACATGGAGGGCTCGGACATTTCGGTTTACGGCCAGGAGCTCAATGAGCGCACCTGGCGGATGGCCAAGATGAACCTGGCCATCCACGGTCTCAACGCCAACCTCGCCTCCCGCTGGGGCGACACTTTTGCCCGGGACCAGCACCCCGAATTGAGCGGTAACAACGGCGCGGACTTCATCATGGCCAACCCGCCCTTCAACATCAAGGACTGGGCCCGCTCTGATTCGGACGCCCGCTGGAAGTATGGCGTCCCCCCGGCCGGCAATGCCAACTACGCCTGGATTCAGCACATCATCTCCAAGTTGGCCCCGGGCGGCAGTGCCGGCGTGGTCATGGCCAACGGATCCATGTCCTCCAACTCCGGCGGCGAGGGCGAGATCCGCGCGCAGCTCGTCGAGGCGGACTTGGTCTCCTGCATGGTGGCACTCCCCACGCAGCTGTTCCGCAGCACCGGCATCCCGGTCTGCACCTGGTTTTTCGCCAAGGACAAGACCGCCGGCAAGAACGGCTCCGTTGACCGGACCGGGCAAGTGCTTTTCATCGACGCCAGGAACCTCGGGTACTTGGTGGACCGGGCCGAGCGGGCCCTGTCCGACGAGGACATCGCCAAGATCGCGAACACCTACCATGCTTGGCGCGGCACCTCGTCGGCGATTGAGGCCGGCCTGACGTACGACGACGAAGCCGGATTCTGCTACTCCGCCACCCTCGCCGAGGTAAAGGCTTCGGACTACGCCCTGACGCCGGGCCGGTACGTCGGGGCTGCCGATGTTGAAGACGACAGCGAACCGATCGAAGAAAAGATCGCGCGCCTGTCCAAGGAGCTTTTCGCGCAGTTCGAGGAGTCCGAGCGGCTGGCGGCTATCGTGCGCGAGCAGCTAGGGAGGGTCAATGTCTGAGTGGCACGCAACAACGCTGGGTGAAGTTGTCAATTTTCAGCGCGGCTTCGACATCACAAAAGCCTCCCAACGTGACGGTGCTATTCCGGTCGTTTCGTCAGGTGGCATTGGCAGTTACCACGACACGGCGGCCGCTACCGGACCCGGCGTCGTAATTGGCCGAAAGGGGACATTGGGCAAAGCCTTCTATTTGCCAGGGGACTACTGGCCCCACGACACGACCCTCTGGGTTCAGGACTTCAAGGGCAGCCATCCGCTCTTCGTCTATTACTTCATGACGCAGTTCGATACATCTTGGTTGGATGCGGGTTCTGCCAATCCAACTCTGAATCGCAACCATCTCCATCCGATAAAAGTCACTTGGCCAACCGTTCCAATCCAGAGGGCCATCGCGGAGGTGTTGGGGGCACTCGACGAGAAGATTGCCGCTAACGCCAAAGCCATTGCGACTGCTGGCGAGGTCTTAGAGGCTACTTTCGCCTTGATATGCGGCCAGCCCGACGAGACTATCCCGTTCAGCGAGTTGGTCACTGTCACTAAGGGTGTCTCATACAGGAGCGCGGATCTCCGCGAGTCGTCCAGTGCCCTGGTCACATTGAAATCCTTCGATAGGAACGGCGGATACTCGCTAAGGGGACTCAAGGAGTATGCTGGCCCGTTTAAGGTCTCTCAGCAGATCGCTCCGGGTGAACTAGTCGTCGCCCAAACAGACTTGACCCAAGCGGCAGAAGTGATCGGGCGAGCAGTCCGCGTACCAGGAGCCCCCGGCTACGAGAAGCTAGTCGCAAGCTTGGACTTGGCAATCGTTCGTCCGAGGCAGGACTCGCCAGTCGAATTCTTGCTCGGCGTGATGTTGCAAGGACGCTTCCGAGCGCACTGCAGGACCAGAACAAGCGGTACAACGGTCCTGCATCTAGCATCTGATGCAATTCCATTGTTCCAAGCACCCTTGGTTTCGCGGGAGACACAGGAGAAGTATGCTTCGGTGGCTCGTCCGATGCTGGAGCTTCGCGACTCGCTCGAATACGAGGTGGACTCACTGGCATCAACCCGAGACGCCCTTCTCCCCCAGCTCATGTCCGGCAAACTGCGGGTCAAAGACGCAGAAAAGGTACTGGAGGACGCAGGCGTGTGAGACCGGCTGAGCAGGTCTGAGCAAAATGCCTCCAGGCAGCAGAAACTTGCAGAACAATTCAGAACGACAGCCGGTCAACCAGGGGGACACCATGAAAGCAGCACCCGCAGTAGCCTTTTCCGAGGCCGATTGGGAGGGCATTGCCCTTGAACTCCTGGCCGAACCACTCGGCTGGCGGCCCACTTCCGGGCAGGACATCGCGCCCGGTACGGGCGAACGAGAGTCCTGGGACGACCTGCTGATTCGGCCCAGGCTGCTCGCGACCCTGCAGCGGTTCAACCCGACGGTTCCGGTCCAGTATCTGCAGCAGGCCCTCGCCGAAATCGCCGCTCCCAAGTCCAACGACGCGATCACCGAGAACCATCGCATCCACAGCTATCTGGTGGACGGGTACCGGCTCAGCTACATCGACTCGGACGGAAACGAAGCCAACCCCACCATCCATCTGCTGAGCTCGGACCCGGACCAGAACGACTGGCTCGCGGTCAACCAGGTCACTTTGGTGCAGGGCGACTTCAAACGCCGCTTCGACGTCGTGCTCTATTGCAACGGCATGCCGGTGAGCGTCATCGAGCTGAAGAAGGCCGGCAGCGCGACCGCCGACGTAGCCGCTGCCCACGCCCAACTGCAGACCTACCTGCGCGAATTCCCCATGGCGTTCCGCTTCTGCGTGTTCACACTTGCCTCTGACGGTATCCAAGCCAAGTACGGGACGCCATTCACTCCCCTCAACCACTTCTCGCCCTGGAATGTGGACGACGACGGAGTTCCAGTCCCGCTTGGGTTCATGCAGGACGGCGAGGCCGTGACCGTATTGGAGACCGCACTCCAGGGCCTGTACAACCAGGAACGGTTCCTGCAGCTTGTCCGCAACTTCACCGCCTTCGATGAAGGCTCCGACGGGCTGAGCAAGCGCATAGCGAAGCCGCACCAGTATTTCGCCGTGACCAAAGCCGTGGGCAGCACCGTGCAAGCGGTGGAAAGCAACGGCAAGGCCGGCGTCGTCTGGCATACCCAGGGCTCGGGCAAGTCCATGGAAATGGAGCTCTACGCCAACCTCGTGGCCCGGCACCCGAAGCTGAAGAACCCGACTGTCGTCGTCATCACCGACCGTAACGAACTCGACGGACAGCTGTTCGAAGGCTTCGACCGCAGCCTGCTGCTCGCCGAATCTCCCAAGCAGATCAAGAAGCGCTCCGAACTCCGGGATGAACTGAGCAACCGCACAACGGGCGGCATTTACTTCACCACCCTCCAGAAGTTCGGCCGCAGCAAGTCGGAGAAGGACGCGGGCGCCGATCACCCGTTGCTTTCCGACCGCCGGAACATCATCGTGGTGGTGGACGAGGCGCACCGCTCACACTACGACGATCTGGATGGTTACGCCCGGCACCTGCGCGATGCGCTGCCCCACGCAACACTGATAGCGTTCACTGGCACGCCCATCTCCTTCGACGACCGGAATACACGGGATGTTTTCGGCGAGTACATCGACATCTACGACCTGTCCCGCGCGGTGGAGGACGGTGCGACGGTGCCCGTGTACTTCGAACCGCGACTCATCAAGGTTGGACTCGCCGCGGATATCACCGAGGAGATCCTCGACCAGTCGGCCGACGAGGTCACCCTGGGCTTGGACGATACCGAGCGGGCGCGCATCGAGGCGAGCGTCGCCGTCGTAAACGCCGTCTATGGGGCGCCCCAGCGCATCGCGGCGCTGGCCGCCGACCTGGTGTCGCATTGGGAGAACCGCAGCGGACAGATGGCCAAGTTCATAGAGGCGCCGGGCAAGGGGATGATCGTCGGCGGGACGCGGGAAATCTGCGCGAAGCTGTATGCCGCGATCGTTGAGCTTCGGTCCGATTGGCATTCCGATGACCTGACCAAGGGCAAGATCAAGGTGGTCTATTCAGGCACCGCATCCGATGTTCCGCCCGTTTCCGATCACGTGCGTCGCGACTCCGCGAACGCTGTGGTGAAGGAACGACTCAAGGACGTAGATGATGAGCTGGAACTGGTGATCGTCAAGGACATGATGCTTACCGGCTACGACTCCCCTCCCCTGCACACGCTGTATCTGGATCGGCCGCTCAAGGGCGCGTTGCTGATGCAGACCCTGGCGCGTGTGAACCGGACCTTCCGCGGCAAGGGAGACGGGCTGCTGGTGGCATACGCACCGCTGGCGGAAAATCTGGCCAAGGCCCTGGGCGAATACACGAAGGACGACCAAGCGAACAAGCCGGCGGGCAAGAACATTGATGAGGCCGTCGGCCTTACCGTTTCGCTGGTGGACTCGCTGAGGGAGCTACTGGCGGGCTACAACTGGAAAGCCGTACTGATAAAGGGCGGCCCGAAGGCGTTTCTGAATGCCGTCACCGGCGCGGTCAGCTACTTGCGGAGCCCTGGCACGCCCGGCAACCAGCCAGCCGAGGACGAAGAATCACGTGCCGCCAAATACCGCAGGTTCTCGGGCCAACTCTCCCGTGCCTGGGCGCTTTGTTCCGGTTCCGAGACGCTTGCTGAGCTGCGCCCTGAGATTCAGGTGTACGAGGAGATTCGCGTCTGGATGGCGAAGTACGACGCCGCCGACCGGCAGGCCAGCGGCGAGCCGGTGCCGGAAGAGATTCAGCGGCTGCTTGGCAACCTGATCGCTTCCGCGACGTCCTCCGGAGAGGTCTTGGACATCTACGATGCTGCGGGGATGCCCAAGCCGTCGCTGGATGATCTGACGCCCGAGTTCATCGCCAAGACACAGCAGGCACGGAATCCGCAGCTGGCCATCGAGGCACTGCGGAAGCTCATCGCAGACGAATCAGCGAAGATGACCCGAAACAACGTCATCCGCCAGCGGGCATTCTCCGAGCGCATCACAGAGCTGATGAAGAAGTACACCAACCAACAGCTCACCTCCGCGGAAGTCATAGCGGAATTGGTGGAACTTGCCCGCGAGGTAGCCATGGAGGGGAACCGTGGGGCCAGGTTCACGCCCCCGCTGAATACGGACGAGCTGGCCTTCTACGATGCCGTGGCACAAAACGAGTCAGCGGTGGAAGTACAGGGCGAAGGCCTGCTGGCAGAGATCGCGCGCGAGCTGGTTTCTGTAATGCGCCGCGACGTGCGCACCGACTGGACGGTCCGCGACGACGTCCGGGCCAAGCTGCGGTCCTCCATCAAACGTTTGTTGGTCCGCTTCGGCTATCCGCCGGACAAGCAGCCCGAAGCAATCAAACTGGTCATGGAGCAGATGGAGGCCATGGCACCGCGGTTCGCCGAGGCGCATAGTTAGGAGAATACGTGTCTGGTATATTTCGATCAAACATGGTCAACGCCTTTAGATAAAGCACATCAATATTGGGGAACAAATGGCTGCCAGAGAACACTTCATTTTGCTCGGACAAGCACATGGAGGCGCCGTCCCGGCAGGTCCCGTTGAACTCATACTGGACGCAAATGTGGTGTCTATCGCAGAGAATCTGGGACGGAAGGGCTTCAATCCGGAGAGCATCGAACATCGTCGCATGGTGAACCTGGCCGCTTGGCTTGCGAGGCGACCGGGAAGCGACGTCAACGTCCTCATGGGGCTGCCCGAGGGCTCCGGATTCGACGGAACGATATCAGCTCCTCACATGCTTGCTCGACGACTCGCTGTCAGCCAAATTGTTTTTGCGCAATTCTTGCGCGGAAACGCTGATGAAGTATTTAGGTCAATACCGATCGTCGATAAGTACGGAGTCGACTTACCTGACATTGATGAACTACAAGATAATATTCGAGAGATATTCGGAAGCGTTGTCTTACCGAACTATCTAATGCTTCTCGCGTGGACCATGGCATTCAATAATGAACCTGCCCCAGACGTTCAGTCCCGATTCGGACGGCTCCGCAAGAGCCTGGAACGGATGATCGACAACGTTGGGTTTATTCCATTAATGTGGCCGACTTTGATCTATGCCGAACTGGGCGACAAAGATTTGCAGAATAGCATAACCAATAAGGTTTTGAAATTACACCGCAATGAAAAGACAAAATCACTTCGCTCAGGAGCTTGGGACATCGGCCTGCTGCAGTTCATCTCGCTCTTGCGCGCCTCAGACTCTCCCTCGGAGATTGACGCCAAGACGCCGGTTCTGGTCACAAATGATGAAGAATTCGCGCTCTACGCCTCCATACTCCCCGCTCTCGCAGATTCTGGCTTATATGAGTTGGACGAAAGCAGGATAGAACCCACCCATATTGCTGCGTTTAAGGAACTTCTTGCTCAGCAGCAGGCGCATCGAAAGCCGGAAGATGTCATCCCCCCTTCATGGGAGACCCTGATCGACATCGCAGTCGCCTGGGAGCGCGAGCTTGGGTTCTCGGATGATGTTATATTGAGGCGAGATTTTGAACAGATAACCATTCGGCCTAATCACTCGCATACGGCCGACTTAGTCCGAGTCATTGGCCGCAGCGCTACTCGCGAAGACCTACTCCGGGCCTGCGAAGAGATACCTAACCGCATGGTGACGGCAGCTTTCCTGGCTATATTGCTCCTACATCACCTTGCCGACGGCCGAGACGTCAAAGAAGTTTTCCTTGAAACGCTCGAAAAGCGACTCCCGCAAGCAATAGGGTCCCGATACTATAATCTTTCGATGTCTGTTATCGGAGCCATGTTGGTCAACAACCCCTCCCAAACGGCGGCCATCTTTGGTACGGTGAATGCCCTCTCGAGTCCAGGCCTAGTTATCTTCGGGATTGTAGTGATCTGTGATGAATTGGCTGAAGAGCTGGCCAAGAAGCAATCGAGAGGTAAAGCGGAACTGTGTAGTGATTTGAGTGCAAGGCTGAATGAGTCAATCATTCACGGAGACTGACGAGCTCAACCAACGCTGGCCGGTGCTCGTCGATGCCCAGCATCCGCGGTCTGAGTTGGTCCACGTCAGGCAGGTTCAGAATGCAAGCTTCGTTCAACGCAGTCCGGACCATCCACCAGGACACGACGAACGCTGCTGTTGTCTCGGACACGGCACGGCCGGACCGGATCACGGCATCGACGAGGGGGTCACGCAGCCGGCTCGTTGACCGAGCGCGACGCGGGATCTGAGTCGTGGATTCAAAGAACGACAACCGATTGCACGCCGGTTCCTGGCTCTTCGTGGTTGGTGGGGAACTGAGTTCGTGTCGTTGAAGACAAGAGGGCCCGTGGCCCTGTTGGGATGAGTGT
>NZ_JBYSXD010000067.1:0-18867 GCF_058781865.1 Arthrobacter sp. FW306-1B-F12A | reverse complement strand
TTGCCAACTACATCGCCCGATCACTCCTCGAAACCGGCGGATTCAGACCGCGATTACACCCTCAAATGCGATGAGCCCCTTAACAATCCACAGCCAGAATCCAGCGGGGCCGCCTTAAGAGGCCCCCGCTTTCTTCAGCGCGCTCCCAAGGAATGCTAGTGGACGAGCCTGGGCTGAATCAGCCGGAGTCCTTCCCCGATGGCTCGCGCGGCTACTTCCGCTCGCGACGCGGCTCCCAACTTCGCCAGCACATGCTCGACATGCGTTGATACCGTTCGCCGGCTCACCACCAGAACATCAGCAATCTCGGGATTACTGGCCCCTGCTGCAATGAGACTGACAACCTGCATTTCTCGCGCAGTAAGGCCATAAGGCGCAGGCACCTCCTGCTCGGCCACCAGCATCGTGGATCCGGCGCAACGGGTCAGGTCGAGCCGATGAAACTTTCCTGACACATCAATTGAGATATAGCTGCCATCCTTGTGGGGCGCCGCGGTAGCAAGTACGGACCACAAGGGGCCATCCGCGCGCAGAGCGGGTCCGACGTCGCGGCCGGGGATGGGACGCTGGAGACCGGAGCCTAACACCGCGACGTGCGCGTCGCTGTAGACCTCGTCTGCTATTACCCGGTAAGACTGGAGGAGATTGCTCGCGCCAGCAAGGACGGGGCGGAATTGTTCGACGACGTCTCGCCTGTCGTCCGTGGCCGCCTGCGGTGTGCTCCAGTTCATGTGGATGGCGCCGACATGGGACCCGTCCGCTAGCCACAGACTGGCGGTAAGCCCTTCATGGAATCCGGCCGGGAGAAGGTATTGCTCTGCAATAGAGGTTGTGTCGAACCTGATTTCCCAATCGCGCGCAAGATCTGACCACCGGAGGGCCCCGCGGACCCTATTGTGAAGCAGGCGGAACGCCGGATTCACTGTGTTTGGAACGAAGTCATCCAGGATGTATCTCAGTGCTTCGTCTGAGTATCCGTCGGAGGCAATCAAGCAGTTTTGTGGAGAAACGGCGAAGGGGTTTGAGCCCGTTAACGCCACGGCGTCGCATCGAACGAGGTCACGAAGCACGTCGACCAGTTGCGCACCGCGCTCAAGTACGGTTCCAGGTGCCATGGGGACGCTCTCCGACGGGAACGGATTCATTGCACTTCCTCTCTCGTCCCCGTAATTTGGTGTGCTACAAGCTTAGATCCGCCCGTCGGGCTTGCATACTGGCTCCGTGCTCGCTCTTCAGCGTCGGCACAGAATTCTGACTGTCGACAGTATCTATTGATTCCTTAATCCATGGCGACCCTTGTTTGATGAGTCCGGACCTAACCTTTCGATCCGGTCCAGTAAAGCACACACCGGCGGGCCGGCCGTTGCTACCTTGTGCCGATCAAGCACCATAAGCCTAGGAGGCTGCGCATTTGCTACCTCGGACCGCGCCTAAAAGTACGTCAGTTGACGGATTTTCTATCGTGGGCTTGAACCATAGGCTCATAGAAGACCTCGGACTACCCGGGCGGACCTCTCTAGTTTGAGGAGATGGATTCTTGCAGTACGGCAATTTTGGCGGTGTGAAGAATTGCCCACTTGAAACCTTCGTTCACTTTGCAAAAGTGACGCTCGCCTCTCAATGATGAGAAATTCCAGCAATCAGGAGCTAGCAATGACTGTTTATGCACAGCCGGGTGTCGAGGGTTCGAAGGTCACGTTCAAGGACCGTTACGAGAACCGGATCGGCGGCGAGTGGCCTGCCCCGGTCAAGGGGCAGTACTTCGAGAACATCACCCCGGTGAAATCCAGGCCGGTCGCGTCTGGGTCAACAACTACCACGCCTACCCCGCCGGCGCTGGGTTCGGCGGCTATAAGTCCTCTGGCATCGGCCGTGAGAGCTACGCCATGATGCTGGACCACTACGAGCAGACCAAGAACCTCCTGGTCAGCTACAACGAAAACAACCTCGGCTTCGTCTAAGCCGCACCCAGGGCATGAATGGTGTCTGACCACCGCAATCATCGGACCCACTCAGGTCCCACCCCAAGGGAGGTGAGTTCAAGTGAAGAACGTCAAACTCATCCACGAGCGCCGCTTGCAGTGGGAACGCGCACATCCGCTACCCAAGGAGCCCACTTCGCCGAGGGTGGCCAAGTGAGAACTCAGTCCCTCGTTAGCGAGCCCCCCTCCCGAAGCACCCGGGCCGTCCGAAAGGCATCACCATGGTAAATCCCAGACGCGACGCCGCGGTTACACTGCCCGGCGATGACTTACCCATGGTTTTGGTCCATGATTCGCCCATGTTCCACCGGCCCGTTGGATGCTGCCACGGATCGTCCTTGGGCGAATTTCAAACCGGCGAGGGGCATTCTCGGGGGTCCAAAGAGCAGTCCAGCTAGAGGAGCCACACCCATGTCGCGATGGACGTGGTGCAAGGCAAAGGGAGCGCGGTCCCGGAGAAACACGGGAAAGCAAACGCGTCCAATTCCGCTCAAGCCTCGTTGAATGCCCTTCTTAAAACAGCGCTCCGAAGCCGCGCCCGTCCGACTCTGCCGGAGAGGTGCGGCTCCAATCCCATTGGACTTCCGTCCGAAAAAGCTCAAGGAGAAACATGACCCTCAACAGTGAAGCCCAGACATCGGTCGGCGTCGCGCATCCGCTGGATCCGCTTTCCCGGATGGAAATTTCCCAGGCCGTAGCCGCCCTTAAACGTGGCCCGGCGGCCGCCGAATCATTCCGATTCGTCAGCGTCGAACTGCGGGAGCCGCCCAAGGACGCGCTGCGAACCGGCGCCATGACTGCCCGCGAAGGGGACGCCGTCCTCATCAACCGGGCGACTGGTCTGGCCTATGAGGCCGTTGTCGACCTTGAATCCAACCTCGTCACCCAGTGGAAGGAGCTCAACCACGGTGTGCAGCCTCCGATCATGCTGGACGAGTTCGAAGAATGCGAAGTCAACTGCAAGAAGGACCCACGGGTCGTGGAGGCGCTTGCCGGCCGTGGCATGACCGATCTTGACCTGGTGTGTATTGAGCCGTGGTCCGCCGGCTATTTCGGCGAAGACGCCGAAGGCAGACGCCTGATGCGGTGCCTCGTCTTCACGAGGCTTGATACGAACGACAACCCTTATGCCCATCCTGCAGAGAACCTGGTCCTGGTCTACGACCTCAACTCCGGAGTCGTCGTAGAGATCGAGGACAACGGCTTCGTCGAGGTCCCGAAGGCAACGGGGAATTACCTGCCGCAACATATCGGGCCGGCCCGCACCGACATCAAACCCATCGAGATCTACCAGCCCGGAGGTCCGTCGTTCGCCGTCTCAGGAAACCACGTTCAGTGGGCCAACTGGTCATTCCGGGTAGGTTTCACCCCCCGTGAGGGACTCGTTCTTCACCAGATGAAATTCCGGGACAAGGGCAAGGACCGCTCCGTCATCAACAGGGCTTCGCTCGTCGAGATGGTGGTGCCCTACGGCGACCCCTCACCCGTGCAGGCAAAGAAGAACGCCTTCGACGCCGGCGAGTACAACATCGGCGTCATGGCGAACTCACTGAAGCTCGGCTGCGACTGCCTCGGCGAAATCCAGTACTTCGACGGCATCGTTGCCGACAGCCATGGCAACCCCATGACAATCAAGAACGCGATCTGCATGCACGAAGAAGACGACAGCATCATGTGGAAGCACTTCGACTTCCGCAATGGAACCTCCGAAGTCCGCCGCTCCCGGAAGCTCGTCATCTCCTTCATCGCCACGGTCGCCAACTACGAGTACGGCTTCTACTGGCACCTTTACCTGGACGGCACCATCGAGTTCCTGGTCAAGGCCACCGGCATCCTCTCCACCGCCGGCCACCCTACAGGGGTGAAGAACAAGTACGGCCAGACGCTCAACAACGACGGCCTCTACGCCCCGATCCACCAGCACATCTTTAACGTCCGGATGGACTTTGAACTCGACGGCCCTCACAATGCGGTCTACGAAGTCGACACCGAAATCCCCACCGACAACCCCACACTCAGTGGATTCCACACCGTGGACCTCCTGCTCGGAACCGAGCAGGAGGCCATCCGCAAGGCCGACAGCACCAAGCACCGCTTCTGGAAGGTCGTCAACCACGACAGCCGGAACATCGTTGACGAGCCGGTCGCTTACCGCCTCATGCCCACCGACGCCATCACACTGGCAGCCCACGAAGACTCCTACGTGAGCCAGCGAGCCCAGTTCGCCCGCAATAACCTCTGGGTCACAGCCTACGACCAAACGGAACGTTTCCCAGCCGGTGAATACCCGAACCAGAGCACCGGCGGAGACGGCCTGCCCGCATGGACCTCGGCCAACCGGAACATCGCCGATCAAGATCTCGTTGTCTGGTACACGTTCGGCATGCACCACGTCGTGCGCCTCGAAGACTGGCCCGTCATGCCCCGCCAGCACGTCGGCTTCATCCTCCAACCCCACGGCTTCTTCGACCAGAACCCCACACTGGACCTCCCGCGCCCCGAAGCCCCGTCAAACAAGGCTACACACTGCTGTGAGGGCGAGAAAGACTGAATATGCGTTGGGGAACTCGGACCTCCTTACGGTCACACCGATCCCTCGGAAGGCTGGCCGAAGCTGGCTCCACCGACGCGGGGCCCTTTGTCGGTCCTCGTGGCAACACTCGGAGTCGCCGCAGTTCAAACTCTTCTCCTAAATTGATCGTGACTTGTTCAATGGTGTCGCGTTCTATCTGCACACGACCAGCACCATGAATCCTGAACGATCAGAGGAGTGGAGCACGGCAGACCGCTTGTAGTCAGCATGGGGAGTTGCCTTCAGTCAACAGGCGCCGGAAGGGCATTCGTTGGCGGATAATGAAATCTTCATTTGGGTGGTTACAAGTGCCCTCGTGGCCACAGGCCTGCACCATGCCCGGCTTGCGGTTAGAGCATCTCGGTTAGTGGGCAGAACCAATAGCGCACTTCACACGATCATGTGCCTGTGCATGCTAGCAATGCTGTGGCACCAAGTGCATTGGCCCCCTCTGTTGACGGTGTTACTTCTCGCATCTGGAGCTCTTTGGCTTTTTATTCAGGCAGTCGCCCGCCCGGAATTCAAGAGCCTCTGCCAGAGTAATGAGGATCGTGTCAAATGCGTCTATCACGGAATAGCGACGGCCGCGGGTGCTTACATGGCTGCTGCCATGGCCCTGCCATCGATAGCTCCAAGGGATCGGTCTGTTGCACCCTCAGTCCATTTACACCACGCGGCACAAGGCATCGATCCTAGAGACGCCTTGTCGGTCGATCTCGGAACAGCCGTAAACAGAGGCACTGTAATCTTCTTTAGTGCTGCAGCTGTGGTTTTCGTCGTCCTCGCACTCCGCTGCCTCAGAGAGGTAACCACAGTGTCCGGCCGAGCTACGCTGCCAGCGCGTCGTGATCCTGCCCCTGGATTCGAGGCATTGGGTGCAGGCGCAATGGCCTTGATGTACTTCGCCATGCTGCGTTGATTCACGTCATTCCTGCCTGGGCAGTCAGATCGAAGTCATCGATCGACGCAACCCGCGCCAACCTCCTCAAGGAGAAGAAAACTGAACACAAACCAAACCCAAACTCGACGTTGATTCAACACTTGCGAGTGCTGCTCCGGCGCGGCGACGTTACCTGAAGTACCTTGAGTTAGCGAGCACACAGGGCGGCAGCCCCTCGGAGTGGGGCAGCTCCTCCGGGGCCAGGACCGCCGCGGCTTCGCAGGGCCGCAGCTCAATGAGCCCATCCATTTATTGTTTCAGATGGCGATGTAGGCAGGGTTATCGGCGTGTCCAGTGATCAGTACTTGCGAATGGCAGGTCCTTGACGCCGCTACTGGCGCCATCACCGACGCAGCTGGCTGAACGTGCCCCGGAGCGGCCGCCACCATGGCTGCCTCGGCGGCACCCAGGTCAGCAGCGGCCCGGTCCGCCGATCCTGAGCAGTGCGGGTGTGACTGCGGGTGGGCGGGTTGAACCAGATCAGGAATGCGCCTGCCACCGAGACTGTGGCACCCACAGCCGTGAGCCCGACCACGGAGAAGCCGCCCGCGCAACTATGGCGCCAACAGCTGTGCCGCCCATGAAGACAATCTCCGTGGCAAACGAATCCAAAGCAAAGGACGAACGACGCTGCTCTCCGCCCACCATGACCCCCAGGACTGGCGGACCACACTTAAGATCGGCACAGCGAAGAGCGGACCCACGAAGACCAGGGAAGAATCCAGGCATAGGGCACATGTGAAACGATGGACCAGACTACTGTTTCCGAAACCACGGAAGGAATCAGAGCCTTCCGCAGTCCCATCATGTCTACGCCGTTGGGCAGGCGAACATAGCAGACGCCAGAAATTCTGTCCCTCCGGTGTCAAAGTCTGTCACCACCCCGGGCATACAACTGGGTTTATTGCGACCGAATTGGACAATAGACAAGATGGCCACAGTCCAGTCGCGTGCCTGGGGGTGGGCTGCACCCACCTCCAGCATGACCGGACTAGGCCCGGGACAGGGAGGTCAAAAATCGATGGAGGTGCTCGTGGAAGGTGGGGAAGGTTTTCTTGACGCACTGTGGGTCATCCAGGGTAAGGCCCCCGTCTATGCGCAGCCCGGCAATGCTGAAGGCCATGGCGATGCGGTGGTCTCCGAAGCAGGTGATCTCAGCGGAGCGCGGTGTCCCGGGCTGGATCTCGATCCAGTCGTGCCCGGTTTCCACGGTGATGCCCATCCTGCGGAGATTGATCGCGCAGGCCTCCAAGCGGTCGCACTCCTTGACGCGGGTGTTGTAGACATCCTCGATGCGGGTAGGTCCCGCGGCGAACGGGGCGATGGCCGCCAGTGTGGGCATCGTGTCGGAAATGTCCCGCATGTTCACGGTTATCCCCTCGAGCATCCCGTTCCCGGTCACCGTCGTGGAGTTCCCGGTTTTCTCAACGCTGGCGCCCATCCGTGCCAGGACGTCCACAAAGCCGAGGTCACCCTGGAGTGATTTTCTGCCCAAGTGGGGGACTGTGACTTCCTCCCCCAGGAGCGCTGCTGCTGCGAAGAAGTAGCTGGCGGAGGACGCATCCGGCTCAACGGTGTAGATGCATGGTTCGTACGCCTGTTGGGGGACGTCGTAGTCGCCGCCGCGCACATTGACGGTGACGCCGAAGGCCTCCATCATCTGGGTCGTAATTCGGATGTAGGGTTCCGAAACCAGGTCCGGGACACGGACGGACAGACCGCCGCGGGTCATGGGTGCCGCCAGCAGCAGGGCTGTGAGGAATTGGGAGGACACTGCTGCGTCGACGGTCAGCTCGCCGCCTTCGAGTCCGTTCGCGGTGAGGTCGAACGGGTGGTGGTTCGGTCGGCCACGGAACTCAAAGGAAACGCCAAGATACTGCAATGCCTCCGTCATCGGAGCCATAGGGCGTCGGCGCATCTGCTCTGAAGCATCGAAACGGAAAGTCCCGGTTCCGGTGGCTGCCAAGGCAGGCAGGAACCGTGCCGTGGTGGCCCCGTCCCGGCAGAACACGTCAGCGCCAGTGGCAGCCGGCCCCGCGCCCTTGCCGTGGATGATCCAGCGTCCGGGGTGGACGTCTGCGTCATAGCCCAGGGCAAGAAGCCCCTCCAGGAAGGCTTCCGTGTCGTCGGACACCAGCGGATCAAGGAGTGTGGAGACTCCGTCAGCGGCTGCTGCCAAGAACAAGGCGCGGGCAGTAATTGATTTCGAACCGGGTATGCAGACCTGGACCAAACCCTGTCCTTCCTCTCGGGCGCTGAGCTAAGCATCTCGTTTTGATCTTTGGCCGGGTTACCGGCTCACGTGGTTCGTGGTGAACGGATTCCGTGTCTTGAAAGCCGAACGGCTCGTAGTCCTGCTGTCTCGGTCGAGACGTTCCATCTGGTCAAGCTGTGCAATGACATGCTCAATGAAGGGCGGCCCCGGCTCGCCCGTCTGGTCCATGGCCGGTGGAAGCCCTCCATAGATCCGGTGTGGGCCAACCGGCAGCTGCTCTTGCACGGCCGCGACACGCTCTCGGACCGGGCACGGGATGGGCTCAGCACCATGTTCGCCGCGAGCGGCCAGCGGGAAGCCACAGGCTGCCTGGCAGGTCAAAGAGTGGCTGCGGACGCTGCTCGCTACCGGGTCTATCGCCGACGGGGGCCGGCCGCGGTGAAAGACCGCCTACACGGACTGGTCGACCGAGCCGGGCACCAGAGTCCCTGAACGAACCCCTCGGTGTCGTCAGAAACATAGGGATCCTCAAGCGTGGTGAGGTCATCGGCAGCAGCCGCAAGAAAAAGAGCAAGGGCGGTAATGGACTTGGATCCCGGACTGCCGATCTCCACGACGCCCAGACCGTGCTTTTGACTGGCTTCGTTTAGAGCTGCTCACACAGACTCCTCGACACTGGAAACACGCTCAACGCCGACCAGTTCGCTGAGTTCTGCCATAAGGGTTTGAAGGGGTGGCCGACCCAGGAACTCCATCTGGGCGTAGATGGTATTTTGTCCGTTCCGTTTGAACTGACGTGTGGAATGGATGCGAGTCTGGTAGCCCATTTCGGTGGCAACCGCCAACACTTTGCGAAGTACACCCTGGCCATCCTGATAGTGAATGATGAGAGTCCGCCGGTCAGAGGCCCGGGGGAGCCTACGCACGAGCGGTGAAATGAAAACGACTGCGATGAGGTGGAGTGCTGTGAGGGCGCACGCAAGAATCACCAGGCCTGCGCCGCAGGCCATGCCCACGGCCGCGGTCACCCAAATCGTAGCCGCGGTAGTCAGGCCTTTGACGACGTCCCGGCGTATGAAGATGACACCTGCACCGAGAAAGCCGATTCCTGAGACGATCTGTGCAGAGATGCGCGTCGGATCCACCATGGCCCCTGCGGAACTGACACTTCGGAATCCATACGCCGAGACCAGCGTGAAGCCGGCCGCGCCGAGGCCGACCAGCAAATGTGTTCGCACCCCAGCACTCTTTTGTGAGAGCTGACGTTCGATACCCAGGATGCCGCACAAGACGAAAGCGATGCCAAGAAGCATCAGTTCATCCGGAACTGTTGGAGAGAGAAATTGCACATGAGCAACCATGATCTTCACCTCCCCTGGTTAGGCGAGGGTGTCGACGGATCTAGCAGTGGCCGCCGCGCGTGGTTCACATGACTGGTAGTCACCGAGTCCCAGTTGGTTCGGGGCGCTGAATCCCGAGCCCGGTTGGAAGTCGGTCATTGGTCCCACCAGTTTTCGAAGATGGCGGACATGCGCTCGAGTCCGCTGCGGAGGTCGTCTTCGTCGATCGCGAAGCTCATGCGGATATGCCCCGGGGTTCCAAAGGAGGTGCCCGGCACAACCACGACCCCGCCGTCGAGCAGGCGGTCGGCGACGGTCAGATCGTCCCCGTAGCGCTGCACGTTGGCGAAGACGAAGAAGCCGCCGTCAGGTGGAGTCTGGAAGAGGCCGAGTGGTTCCAGCACTGTCCTGCAGAGTTCGAGCCGGCCGCGAAGCAGCTCTCTGAACTGGGCTGTCACATCAGGGCCGGTGAGTGCGGCGAGGGCCGCGGCCTGGCTGGTGCGGTTGACGTTGGAGGTCGTGTGGGATTGGACCGCGATGGCGGCGTCGACGATCTGTTTTGGACCTGACATCCAGCCCACACGCCAGCCTGTCATCGCGAACGACTTGGAGACGCTCCCGACGGTGACGAGTCGGTTTGTCAGGCGCTCTTCGATGAACGCCGGGGCCGGTACTGGCCTGAACGCCAGGTCGACGTAGGTCTCATCGGCAACGACCCAGAGCCTGTGATCGGCCGCCCAGCCGAGGATCGCGCGCAGCTCCTGTTCGTCGAAGACCAGGCCGGTGGGGTTGTTCGGTGAGCAGATCAGGATCGCCCGGGTCGCCGGGGTGAGGGCAGCAGCCAAGTCATCGACGCTGACTTTCAGCGCTCCGGGTGCCGGATTGACGGTGACGGGGACGCCATTGGCGAGCTGGACGGAGGAGGGGAAAGTGACCCAGTAGGGCGCGGGGATGAGGACCTCGTCGCCGGCCTTAAGGAGGGTCATGAAGGTGTTGAACAGCGCCTGTTTGGCGCCGTTGGTGACGGCGACTTCCGCGGCCGTGACGGCTCGTGGGGTGCGGCGCGAGAGCCGCCCGGCGATCGCCTGCCGCAGCGCCTCTTCCCCGGCGGTTGGACCGTAGTGGTGGTTCTCGGGGCGTGCTGCAGCCGCAGTGGCTGCCTCGACGATGTGCGCCGGGGTGGCAAGTTCGAATTCTCCGGCTGAGAAGTCGAAGACCTTGGTGCCTTCGCGGCGCAGCAGGTCGGCGCGTGCGCGGAGCGCTGCTGTCGGTGACATGGTGACCATCTGGTGTGTTCCTTCTTTCGTGAGTACTTAGTTGGCGGTGGCGCCCGTTGCGCCGAGCAGGTACGTGCGCCCGTCATATCGGAGCCGCTGGAGCCTGATGTGGTTGCGCTCCACGGTTGGGATGGTGGCTTCGCCCTGGGTCACGTCCCCACCGTCGAGCAGGGATTCGGCGAGAATGCGCCCGTCGGTCCCGGGGAGCCCGGTCCCCATGACGAGTAAATGGAGGGTAGCGGCGACGTCAGCGGGTCCGGCCGGAAGCGCGTGCTGGACGGCGCTGCGGAATGCGGGCCCGTGCAGGACAAGGGGAATCCGCATGTCATCGGGATGGACGCTGCCATGAACGCCCAGATACGGAGCGGCACCTTCCTCACGGAAATGCAGTGCGGAACCACCTGTGGATTGGTTGTCAGGGTCTGGCGTGCCGGTTCGGGCGGTGATCACCACATCGGGGCTGAAGGGCGAGGCGTTGTCCACGACGAGGGAGAGCGGGAAAGAGTTGGCGGGGCAGTGCGTGTCTGCGGAGAACACCGCGCCGGTCCAGTCCTGGGCCGCTATCTCCCGGACCAGTTCTTTGCGAGCGGTGGGAGGCACGGAGTGGTGAAAGTATCCGAAGATCGCTCCGCTGTTGAATGTCAGGGTCAGGTGCCCCGCCGGTATGCCGGTGCGGGCCGCGAGGTCCTGCACCAGGGGGCCGGCCTCGAGCGACTCGCTGGCGTCGCAGAAGCCGTGATCGGAGGTGACGAGAAGGTCGCACTCACGCCCTGCGGCGATCGCGCCCTGATGGAGCTGCTCGATCACGCGGTCCACCCGCCGAATCGCGACCCGACTTTCCGTAGATGCGGGACCGTGATCGTGGCTGGCGGTGTCGGGCTGCCCGCACCAGAAGACCAGCAAATCGGGCGCGAGGGCAGAAATCGCCGTGCGCGCCGCAGCGCCCGCCCACTCCAACGCCTCGTCCTCGGATGCCGGCGGTGCACCAAGGGCATCGAACGCAGACCGTGCTGAGTCCGGGACCGACCGGTAGACCTCTCCTTCGGGCGCGACGGACGCGATCGAGGTACCGAGGCCGTGATCCGATCCTGGGTTGAGGAGGTACGTGCACCCGGCCGACCCGTTGCCGACCACCACTGCTACCTTCCCTGCTGCAGCCGCGCGCTCGGCGATCGTCAACTGCGGCATCGCCCCACGCATGCGCAGCCTGCGGACGTCGTCGACGACGGCTGTGTCCAACGGGCCGACTCCCTCGGCCCACACATGGTTGCCGAAGATCCCCGTACTGCCCGGCAGTGCCCCGGTGGCCATCGTGGCCGCGTTGGCACGGGTCAGCGTGGGAAACGCCGCCAACGCATTGGAATAGCTGCTGCCCTCGCGTTCGATGCGCGAAAGGAACGGCATGGAATCATCGGTGATGTCAGACGGCTTCAGGCCATCCACGACCACCAGGATCGTAAGGCGCGCACACATTTGTTTACATGCTCCTATGGGGTAGTTGAGGATGAGCGACACGGCACAACCGCCCTGCCTCGGCTCGAAGTAGTGGCTCAGAAAGCGGTCCCGGCTAACGAGATAATGAACCGGATTGGCTGGAATAGTTATCCTAGCACACATCCAGAATGGGAATTATGATCCAAAATTAGGGCGGGTAGGCCTGGCGATCAGAGGCTTGCTGGTGGCTGGAGCAAATTGTCTACGCCCCCTGGGCGGTCTTATCGCCTGAAACCTCCTGAGTCGCGGGTCCATCCGTAAACATCGCATTGGTGCGTGACAGGGCCGTCGGATTACATCCGGTTCCCGGAACTCAGGGCAATCGAATCGAGCACTAAGATGTTGGATGAACTATCCAAGGATTTAGGGACTCCGCTGGATCATCGTTCCAAGATGTGCTAATTTAATCATCGTGGAAACGACGCTCGATCGTTTTGGAAGGTTTCGATGACTTTGACTAAACCCGCACTCTCGACCGGAGAGTTCTTCGTCCGTGCTCAGGCCGCACTGCCGGGACTCGGGGAAACCAATCGTCGGGTCATCGAGGCCATCATCGGCGCGCCGGAAAAAGTCGTGAGCGGTTCCGTGACGGATTTGGCGCAGCTTGCCGGTGTTGCCCAGTCTTCAGCCGTTCGTGCCTGCCAACGAATCGGGTATCGCGGTTATCAGGATGTCAAGATCGCCATCACGAGGGACCTCGCCTACCAGAGCCAGCGCCAGGACGGGATTGTGCACGAGGAGGGAATCGACGGCGAGACGCCAACGGCCGAACTCATCGACCGCATCCTGCGTCGCAGCGGCCGCGCCCTCGTCGACGCAACCCAGACCCTCGACCCCGAGGCGTTTGCTGAGGTGACCGGCAGGCTCACGACCGCGAAGCGGATCCTGATCGTCGGCAACGGCACCTCGTCGGCGCCGGCCCAGGACGCCGCCTACCGGCTGGCCGCACTGGGCTTCATCGTCAACGCACCCGGCGACGTCATGGCCCAACACCTCATCGGCCGCCAGCTCGATGCCTCCAGCGTCTGCCTCGTCATCAGCCACACCGGCTCCAGCCGGGAAAGCCTCACGATTGCGCGGACGGCCAAAGATAACGGCGCATACATCGCCGCGATTACCAGTTTCAGCAGCTCACCACTTACCAAGATCGCCGACGCCTCGCTGGTCGCGGGCGGCCCGGACTACGGCTTCCGCCTCGAAGCCATGGCCAGCCGCCTGGCCCATCTCGGCGTCGTCGACGCCCTGTTCGTAGGGATCGCGGTGCGACGCCCGACTGAATCAATCTCCGCCCTCGACGCCATGGCTGACCTCACCGTCGAACACTCTCTCTAGGAAAAACCAATGACCACCACCGACACCTCTCTACCGATCAGCCTCGCCGTGATCGACATGGCGGGGACCACCATCTCCGACAACGGCTCCGTTGAGCAGGCCGTCGACCACGCGCTCGCCTCGGTCGGCCTCCACGCCGTCGCTCCCGAGCAGCTCAAGTCCCTTCGGGGGATGTCGAAATCCGAGATGTTCTCGCACCTCACCCCCGACCCAGCAAAGGCGACTGCAGCGCACCTGACGTTCACCGAGCGGATGCTCGCAGCCGTTGAGGCCGATGCTTTCACGCCCAAAGACGGAGCGACAACGCTGTTCTCCGCGCTGCGCGCGCGGGACATCACGGTCTGCCTCATGACCGGCTTCCAGCGCAGCGTGCAGGAGGCGCTGCTCGAACGATTCGGCTGGGCCGATCTGGTGGACCTGACGGTCGCCCAGTCCTCTGAGCTCCGCGGTCGCCCCTACCCGGACCTCATCCTCCGCGCAGCCATCCAGACACGAACCGACCACGTCCGGCAGATCCTCGTGGCCGGGGATACCACCAACGACTTGCTCGCAGGCACTCGCGCGGGCGCCGGGCACGTCATCGGCGTCCTCGGCGGGGCGCACGACCGGGAGCGGCTCGAGGCCTCGCCCCACACCGCACTTGCCGCGCACCTCACTGACATCATCGACATCCTCAACTAGTTCGAGCACTGAATGGAACAACTATCCTGTTGAATGTTACTTTTTAGATAATTAGTCCAGCGTTCACTCAGGCGCAAGCACGCGGCCAAGAACATTCCGGATGCTTGCATCGGAACAACAGAGCCAGGGCTCTCTCGGCAGCCGGACAGTTCCAGACCTCACACCTCTGCCCTCCATCCTTCCCACCTCCCTGGATCCCCCAACTTCAGACAGGACCGTCATGACACCCTCAACAATCGTCCACACGGCAATGAACCGGCGCTGTTTTATCGGCCTTGCCGGTCTAGGTGCTGCCGGGGCTGCCTTGGCCGCGTGCGGGAGCACCGGCGCGGGCCAGGCCTCCACCCAGACCGTCACGATCGAGTACTGGCACCAGTTCTCCGCCGCTTACGGCGGAGCAGCGATGGAAAAGCTGATCACGACCTTCAACGAGAAGAACCCCGACATCCGGGTGATCAGCAGCTACAAGGACGCCGCGACCCAGCCTCTGCAGTTGCTGCAGCCCACGTTTGTCGGGGGTGCCACCCCGCCCGACGTCGGCGCCATCTACTTCGGCAGCGAACTCCTCGGCTTCGTAGCGAACAAGTTCCCCTACGTCACGGTCGACCAGCTCGCCGAGAAGTTCGCCGGCAAGGATTTCCTGGCCAAAATGCCGGACAACATGCTCCAGGCCGCGAAGGTCGGTTCCACCCAGGTCGGACTGCCTTTGTACGCCGCGGTCCTGACGGGCATCTACAACGTCGATGTCCTGCGTGGCGCCGGCATCGACCCTGCGAGCCTGACCACCTGGGATCAGTGGCGGACCGCGGCGACCAAGATCCGGCAAAAGACCGGCGCGCCGCCGCTGTGGATCCACCTGGACTCCACCGACAACTGGGGCTCCACAACGCTCATCGAGAGCAACGGCGGCCGACTCGTTGGCTGCGGGCCCGATGGCGCCAAGGCCACCCTCGCCGACCCTGCCGGGGCGGGCGCGATTGAAATGTGGGCCGGCCTTGTCCGCGATGGCCTCGCCAGCCCCGCCCGCTCCGCCGCCGCCCAGCAGGCCTTCATGGCCGGCCAGCTCCCGGTCCTGTTCACGACCCCGGGCCTGTTCGGGACCTTCAAGTCCCAGGCGAAGTTCGAAATCGCCGGCACGCCCGCCCCGTCGTTCGGATCCACCCCCAAACGCCTGCCGATCGGCGGCAAGCTCACGGTCTGCTTCTCCCGTGATGAACGCAAACAGCAGGCATCCTGGCGGCTCATGCAATTCCTGGCTTCTCCCGAGAGCCAAGCCGCCCTGGACAAAGCAACCGGCTACCTCCCGGTCCGCCAGGACGTTCCCCGGCCCGATGACGCCTTCGGAAGGCTCGGCGTGGAGCAAGCCGCGTTCGCCGTGCCCCGCCAGGGCTTCCCCGGCCCGCAGGGCCCGCAGGCCGCACAGGCGCTCTTCGACGGAATGGTCGGGTTGCTGGGATCACGCGATGAAGTCGGGCCGGCGCTGGCCGGGATCGCCACGAAGATCGACGGCCTGATCAAGGGACAGCCATGTCCGTGACCACCACAGTGACGGCGCACCCCGGGCCTGCCCGAGCAGCGCGCCCCCACCGCCGCGTCCCGGCGTGGACCCGGCTGCGCCCGTACGTGTTCACCGGCCCGGCGCTGCTGCTGCTGGTGCTGTTCCTGTTCCTGCCGCTGCTGCTGGTTGCCGTGCTGAGCCTGTTCGAGTGGAACCTCATCACGCCGGCCCCGGACTGGGCAGGACTTCAGAACTACCAGGGGCTGTTCACTCCGGAATTCGGCACGCTGCTCGTGCAGAGCCTGGCGTACGAGGCTCTGGCCCTGCTGGGCAGCTTCGCCCTGCCGATCACGCTCGCGATACTTACCCGCTGGGCCGGAGCGCGGAGCGCGGCCTTCCACCAGGCAGTGCTGTTCACTCCCACGATGATCGCCGCTGCTGCCGCAGGGCTGGTCTGGCAGTTCCTGCTGCTTCCCGGCGCCGGACCGGTCGACGCAATGCTCAGCCCTCTCGGGCTGGGGTCGCACGACTGGCTGAACTCCCCGCAGACCGCACTCGTGGCGCTGAGCGTCATCGCGACGTGGAAGTCCTTCGGCTTCAACTACGTTGTCGCCCTTGCCGGAATGTCGGCAGTGCCGGCCCCGCAACTGGAAGCTGCCCGGATCGACGGGGCAAACACACCCCAGCTGGTCCGCTACGTGATCCTCCCGATGATGGCCCCGACCATTCTGTTCCTCATGCTCACCACGGTGATCCAGGCGCTGCCCAACGTCTTCGTGTTCATACAGATCATCACCCAGGGCGGCCCAAACGGCGCGTCGAACAACGTGTTATACGACTCCTACCGGAACGCCTTCCAGCAACTGGCCGTCGGACCGGGCGCGGCCGCCTCCTTCGTCTTGGTCTTGGTTCTCACCGCGGCCGCGATCTGGCAATTCCGACTCCTCGACAGGCGTGCGCACTATGACCACTAGCCCCCGCACCATCAAGGCCACGCGCCCCCTGCACAAAAGACTTCGAATCGGCCAACTGACCGTGCAGCTCGTCATGGCGGCCGCCTCGATCTTCACCCTCGCACCCATCGTGTGGATGATCGGGATCAGCTTCAAACAACCCGCCGACATCTTCGAGGACCCGCTCAACCCGCTACCGGCGAACCCGACCCTGGCCAACTACATCCAGGCCTTCACCACCAGCGACATCCCCCACCAGTTCCTCAACAGCATGATCTTCGCCGGAGGCACCACGCTGGGCCAACTCGCCCTCGCTATCCCCGCCGCCTACGCGTTCAGCCAGTGGATCTTCAAAGGCGCCAACGTCTTGTTCGCGATCTTCCTGGCCTCGCTGCCCATCCCGTTCATCGTCTTCCTGATCCCGAACTACATCATGGTCGCCCAGACCGGCTTGCTGAACACCTACGCCGGCCTGATCATCCCGCAACTGGCCAGCGCCTACGGGGTCTTCCTGCTAAGACAACATTTCCGCGCATTCCCCCAGAGCATTCTGGAGGCGGCCCGGATCGACGGCGCGAACGAAACCACCGTGATCACCCGCATCCTCATGCCGGCCGTCCGGGGCCCGATCGTATCGCTGGGAGTGTTCGTCTTCGTCGGCACGTGGAACGAATACATCTGGCCCAGCCTGATAGCGCCCAGACCAGAGATGCAGATCCTCACCGTGGGCCTCACCCAGTTCGCCAGCGCCGAAGGCGGCAACCAATGGGGACCCACAATGGCCGCAGCGACACTCGTTTCCATCCCAACCCTCGCCGCATACCTGCTCATCAGACGTCAGATCGTCGGCGCCGTCGCGGCAGGCGCCGTGCACGGATGACACCATTTGGAGGCCCACGCATGACCACCGAACACCACCTGATCATCGACGGCCACAACGACATGTTCTGGAAGCACAACAAGCTTGCCGGCCTGGACTTCCGCCGGCTCGACCCCGCGCACGAGCAGCCACAGATGCAAACAGACCTGGTCCGCCTCGCCCGAGGCGGCGTCGGGGCACAGTTCTGGTCCATCTGGGTGCCCTGCACCACCAACCCGGCCGACATACCCGCCCTGACCCTCGCCCAGATCGAGGCGGTCCACCGTATGTGCGAAACCTACCCGCACCTCACAACCCTGGCCCGGTCCGCCGACGACATCGAACGCTGCTTCACCGAAGGCCGGATCGCGTCACTGATGGGCCTGGAAGGCGGCCACCAGATCCTGGACTCCATCGATATCCTGCGATTCCTGCACCGCAACGGGATCAAGTACATGACACTGACACACAACGCGAACACCACCTGGGCGGACAGCGCAACCGACGTCCCGTGCACCGGCGGCCTCACCCCATTCGGCGAACAGGTCGTTGCGACCATGAACGAGCTCGGCATGCTCATCGACCTCTCCCATTGCGCCGACACCACCGTCAGACACGTCACACGTCTCACCACAGCGCCGCTGTTTTTCTCCCACACCGGCGCCCGGGCACTGTGCGACCACCCCCGCAACGTCACCGACGACACGTTGAAGGCGGTGAGGGCGAGTGGCGGGATCGTCATGGTCGTCTTCCTCCCCGAATTCCTCTCCACGGAATACGGCGCCTGGTCCGCGGCACGCAAAGCCGAGCAGCTAGGCTGGACAGGACCGCAAGCGGCCGCCCGGGAAGCCGCATGGCTCGCCGACAACCCCAAACCGCCCTGCGGTATCCGAGAAATCTGTGACCACATAGACCACATCCGCGACATCGCCGGGATCGACCACGTCGGAATCGGCAGCGACTTCGACGGTATGACGCCCCCCGACGACATGGCCTCAGTGGACCGCTACCCGGACCTGCTTGCGGAACTCGACCGGCGCGGATGGTCAAACTCCGACCTCGCCGCCCTCACCCACAACAACATGATCCGCGTCCTTCGCGCCACCGAGGCAAGCGCGGGAAAGACCAAAAGCACGAAAACATGACCGGTTCCGCGATGCATACGGCTGGCTATCAGGACTAAATTGTCACAAGCCCGCACACCCCTGCCAAAGCGAGATCGGCATGGCTTCAAAAGCCACCGCTGCACCGACCAACGCGGACGACTTGGGTGCAGCCGACTGCGCTCCCGGGTCGCGCGCCCATGAAGGCCGCAAGATACGGGTTAGATGGCTGCCAGGTGCCGGATCGCCAGTGTTCCCTTGGAAGAGACAGATAGTTCAGCTTCAACCGGTCACGCTCGTACATCATTCCTCGTTCTATTCGAATAACGCCGGGTTGCGAATCTAGGACCGGGAGCGTCGAACGTGATCCAGCTTTGCTCTTTGCCTATCCGAACTGCTTACTGATGGAGTTTCTTTGAAAGCACATAAAAGATCCGCCGCAATTACCCCTCAAGATGATCTTTCAGAGAGGGACCTTTTCCCAGTGACCACGACAGGATCCTCTGACATGGAGACGGTCGGCACCTCCCAGGTGAAGCTGGGTATGGCCGAGATGCTCAAGGGCGGCGTCATCATGGACGTCGTCAACGTCGAGCAGGCCCGCATCGCCGAAGATGCCGG
>NZ_JBYSXD010000066.1:6566-18903 GCF_058781865.1 Arthrobacter sp. FW306-1B-F12A | reverse complement strand
CCGAGGTCAAGCGTGTAGAGCTGCTTGTCCTTGATGGTCTCCGGGACGTCTCCGCGGACGATCGCCTGGGCAAGGCCCTCGACGACGGCCGTCTTGCCGACGCCCGGCTCGCCGATCAGCACGGGGTTGTTCTTGGTACGGCGGGAGAGGACCTGCATGACGCGTTCCATCTCCAGCTCGCGGCCGATCACAGGATCAAGCTTGTTCTCCCGCGCGGCCTGGGTAAGGTTGCGGCCGAACTGGTCCAGCACCACCGAACCGGCGGGAGCAACCTCGGCCTGGCTCGGTCCGGCGACCATCCCGCTGGGGTCCTTGCCCTCATAGCCGGAGAGCAAATGGATGACCTGCTGGCGGACCCGACCGAGGTCGGCACCAAGCTTGACCAGGACCTGCGCGGCAACACCTTCACCCTCGCGGATGAGGCCGAGCAGGATGTGCTCTGTACCGATGTAGTTGTGGCCGAGCTGCAAGGCTTCCCGGAGGGCGAGCTCAAGCACCTTCTTGGCGCGCGGCGTAAAGGGGATGTGCCCGGAGGGGGCCTGGCGGCCCTGGCCGATGATCTCCTGCACCTGCTCGCGGACGCCATCGAGCGAAATGCTCATCGACTCAAGCGCCTTGGCGGCGACCCCCTCACCCTCCTGGATCAGTCCCAACAGGATGTGTTCAGTACCAATGTAGTTATGGTTGAGCATGCGTGCCTCTTCTTGGGCAAGCACAACAACGCGACGGGCACGGTCCGTAAATCTCTCAAACATTTCGCCACACTCCTGGCAGCCGCCTACCTTGATGCTACGTCGCTGAGGGCCTTCGTGGGGGATCGCCGGACGCAGAATTTTAGATAACGGTCCAGCCGCCTGCATGGCTCTTCCGCGCGGACGGTCAAGACCGTGAAGAATGAAAACAACCACCAAGTAGAGGGAATTACCATGAGCACCCTGAAGCAACGCCTGCACGCCGACGTCGTTGTCCACATGAAGGACCGCAACAAAACTGCGCTCACGACGGTCCGTAACGTCCTGGGCGAAATCGAGACGCGCGAGAAGTCCGGAAAGACACCCATCGAGCTGGACGACACCCAGGTGACGGCCCTGCTGCAGAAGGAAGCCGCCAAGCGCAGGGACACTGCCCGCATTTACACGGAGGCCGGCGAGGCCGAGCGCGCCGCGGCGGAAATCGCCGAAGCAGAAGTGATAGAGGCGTACCTGCCCGAAATGCTGACGCTCGCCGAAGTCGAGGGCATCGTCGACGAGGCAATCGCCGCATTGAAGGCCAGCGGCCAGGAACCCACGATCAAGCAGATGGGCGCCGTGATGAAGCCCGTCACAGCAAAGGTCGCCGGCCGCTTCGACGGCAAGGCCGTCAGCGAAATCGTCCGGACCCGGCTCGCATAGATTCACCGGCACGCAGGGAGGAGCAGCCATGGCAGCCATCATCCTGGGATGGAATCCACGGCTTTGGAACGACTGGAACTACGAGGCTGTGATCGAGCAGGTCGCCGAAACCGGTCAATTCCTGGAGCGGTGGAACGTCGGGCAACACCGGAAGATCCAGCCGGGCAACCAAGCATGGCTTCTCCTGCAAGGCGGAGGACCCCACGGACGCGGGCTGATCGGACACAGCGTCGTGATGTCCGAAAGCTACGAAGTGCCACAAAGCACCGAGCCGAAGGGTATTGCGCGGTACGTGAGCGTGGCCTTCGATGCCTTGCTCCCCCTCGGCGGCCAGATCCCGTCGAGTGTCCTCTCCAGGGAGGTGCCGGACGTGGCCTGGAATCGCTTCCGCGGTTCGGGGCGGTCTATTCCGTCATCGTCAGAACCTGCTCTTCAGCGCGTGTGGCGGGAGCACGGCCCAGCGGCGTCCGAGCCGTTCCAGACTGTTCCGGGGACCTACCCGGAAGGAGCCGTCAGCCGCATTGAAACGAACCGCTACGAGCGGGACCCTGAAGCCCGCCGCATCTGCCTGGCTTTCCACGGAACGTCCTGTGCCGCATGCACCTTCTCCTTCGAAGTAAGCTACGGCGACATCGGCAAAGACTACATCCACGTCCATCACGTGGTTCCGGTTTCACAGCTTGGCAGCGACTACCGGCTGGACCCGATCGCGGACCTCGTCCCGTTGTGTGCCAACTGCCACGCGATGGCGCACCGGGGCGTGGGCACCCCTCGTACCGTGGCGGAATTGCGGCGGGCCATCGCCGCCGCCGGCCACTTGCCCGGCCAAATTGTAGATGACAGGGCATTGGCGGCCCAGGACGCCGCGCACCGGATCCTCGAGCAACGGTGACCATTGGGCCGTCCATTGCACTAGCCAGCCAGGGTTCTTCACCGTATTTTGGTTAACTACACCGTGTGGCGAGCACCACGCACTGTGAGTCAGATGATCCATTTGCCGGCTGAAAGACCGGGGCGCAACGTCGCGCCCCGGTCCCGGCGAGACCTACCGGGCGCCACGCGCCGCCCGCTGTTCAGGAGGATATGCATGACCGGGATGTTTGAACTCTTCATCGACGAGGACACGAGCTTCAGATTCAGGCTCAAGGCGCCGGACGGAACGGTGGTAGCCGTCTCCAAGTCCTTTCCCGACAAGCGCGCCGCAGTGAGCGGCATCAGTGACGTCCGCGAATACGCAGGAATGGGCCTGATCACCGATCTCTGCCCCGAAGTCCCACTACGCGGACCAGCGCCCACGCCTCCGGTCCCCGTTGCTCGGCAAGCCGGTCCCACCGCGATGCCACCGCTTCCCGCACCGCCGCGGCACCACAGTCCCCTCCCCCAAAGGGATCGCACCCGACCCTGGCATACTCCTGCCCTGGTCGACCATCCCGCACCGGTTTAGACGAGGCGTGAAGCCGGAAGCTGCAGGCCATCCCGCCGCGGCGCCCCTTGTCCCGGCCCCGCGCCGCCGGGTGTAATGGACGCACGACGGCGACTCCCGCCGTCGTGCGCTGAAGGAGCCGCAATGTTCACCAGCCCGTACGCTGATGTCGAGATCCCCGAAGTCACGATCTATGAGTATCTGTTCGGTGGGCTGAGCGGCGAGGACCTTGACCGGATCGCACTCGTGGACGGCACGTCCGGCGCGGAAATGAGCTACCGGCAACTCGTCAGCCGAATCGACGCGACCGCAGGCTGGCTCGCGGGCCACGGGGCCGGCCCCGGGACCACCGTGGGCCTCTTCTGCCCCAACGTGCCCGCGTTCGCGGTCGTCTTCCACGGGGTCCTCCGCGCGGGCGCCGTCGTCACCACGGTCAACGCGCTGTATACCGCCGATGAAGTCGGCAGCCAGCTCAGCGACGCCGGCGCCTCCTGGCTCTTCACCGTCTCGCCCTTCCTGGAACGCGCGGCGGCCGCCGCCCAGGCCGCCGGCATTCCGGCGGAGCGCCTCGTGGTGCTCGACGGCGGCGACCTCGCCTCGGCCGCGGGTCATCCCTCGCTCGCGGACATCATCGACGCCGGCCTTCCCGCGCCCACGCTGAGCGTCGATCCGCATGCCGCCGCCGTCGTGCCCTACTCCTCGGGCACGAGCGGCACACCGAAGGGCGTCCTGTTGAGCCAGTACAACCTCGTGGCGAACGTCGCGCAGTCCAGTGCCTTCTTCCGCGTGACTCCCGACGACGTGCTGCTCGCCGTCCTGCCGTTCTTCCACATCTACGGCCTGACAGTGCTGCTCAATCTGGCCCTCGGCGAGCGGGCCCGGCTCGTCACGATGCCGAAGTTCGACCTCGCCGAGTTCCTCCGCATCACCCAGGACCACCGCTGCACGTACCTCTTCATCGCTCCGCCCATCGCCGTCGCACTGGCGAAGCATCCGCTGGTGGACCAATACGATCTCTCGTCCGTGCGCGTCGTGCTTTCAGGAGCAGCTCCCCTCGATGGCGAACTGGGACACGCTGTTGCGAAGCGCCTCGGATGCACGATGCTCCAGGGCTATGGCATGACCGAGCTGAGCCCAGTCTCCCACGCCATCCCGCGCGACGGCGCCGAGAACGTCCCGCTCGACTCGGTGGGTTACGCCGTGCCGAACACCGAGTGCAAGCTCCTCGACCCCGCCACGGACGAAGAAATCGACATCCCGGCCGAAGGACCGAGCGCCCCCGGGCAGCTCCTTGTCCGCGGCCCGCAGGTCATGCTCGGCTACCTGAACCGGCCCGACGCAACAGCGGCGACTATCGATCCGGATGGCTTCCTCCGCACCGGCGACATAGCGACCGTTACGGCTGACGGCGTCGTGACGATCGTCGATCGACTCAAGGAACTGATCAAGTACAAGGGCTACCAGATTGCGCCCGCCGAGCTCGAAGCGCTCCTGCTCACCCACCCGCGGATTGCGGACGCCGCGGTCATCGGCACCCACGCGGACGACGGCGAAGAGGTGCCGAAGGCGTTCGTCGTCCGGCAGGCGGGGGCCGAGCTCGGGGACGGGGAGGTCATGGAGTTCGTCGCCGGGCGGGTGGCTCCGTTCAAGCGCGTGCGATCGGTGGAGTTCGTCGAGGTGATTCCCAAGTCGGCGTCAGGAAAGATCCTTCGGCGGGAGCTGCGCGCTAGGGGTTAGGGACAGTCCGCGCCGGCACTCTCCGTGGCTACGCTTGGCCCTGCGAAGCCGGCGGCACGCGCAGGCTTCCATACCTCTCCATTCGGTGCCACCGCAGGTGCACGCCGGCCAAGGCCGTGACTACCGACTGGATGACGACGAGATACATGAGCTGCCGATAGACGAACTGCTGAAGCGGAAGGGTCCACAGTGGACGAAGCGACTCATTGTCGAGCCGGAACGCATAGGCCGCCATCAGGAATTGCACCAGGAGGAAGACAAGCCAGAGCGCGGCGATCCGGACCGGATCAAGGAAGACCAGGCCGTAGATGGCGAAGACGTCCACTACTGGAGCGAACAGCGGCAGCAGCACCTGGAGGACGAGCAGATAGCCGAGCCCGCGCCGGCCGAGTTTTCCAGCCTGCCCGCCCTGCACCACCGCGCCCCGGTGCTTCCACATGGCCTGAAGCGTGCCATAGCACCAGCGGTATCGCTGTTTCCAAAGCGCGCCAAGGCTCGCGGGAGCTTCGGTCCAGGCCCTCGCATCGTCCTGGTACACGACCCGCCAGCCATCGCGGCACAGTGCCATGGTCAGGTCCGTGTCTTCAGCGAGCGTGTCGTCGCTGACTCCGCCAACCCGGAACAGGGCATCGCGGCGGAAGGCACCGATAGCCCCTGGAACGGTCGGCATGCACTCGGCGATGTCGAACAACCTGCGGTCCAGGTTGAAGCCGACGACGTATTCGATGTGCTGCCAGGCTCCGAGGATCCCTCCACGGTTGGCAACCTTGGTGTTCCCTGAAATTGCGCCCACTCGAGGGTCGGCGAAGGGCTGAATGAGGGCGTGAACCGTTTCCGGTTCGAAGACGGTATCACCGTCGACCATCACCACGAGATCGTGGCCGGCGGCTGCAAGCCCGGCATTCAACGCGGAGGGTTTGCCGCCGTTCTCTTTCCGGATCAACATAACACCCGGCAAGCCGAGCTTTTCGACGATGTCCGCGGTGTCATCGGTCGACCCGTCGTCAACCACAATGATCTCCACCGGATGGCTTGATGTGGCGATAGACCGGACTGCGGCTTCGATGCCGGCGGCCTCGTTGTACGCGGGGACGATGACGCTGACCGGCTCCGTGACCTCGGGCCGGACCGGCACGTCCACCCGGCGTCGGCTGCGGCCCGTCGCAAGGGACCGGCGCGCCGCTCTCCGGTGGCGCGCTGCGCACACCACCACGAGCACGGCCCGGACCACTGTCACGACTCCGGCCGCAACGAGCGCCCAGGAGATGGCGGCGATGAAGAAATCGCTGAGCCGTATTCCCCACACCAACGCGTTTCCGCTGATCTGCTCTCCCACCGAGGCATCGCGCATGCTTGCGATCCCGACGGCGTCGCCCGCCGTCGTGACCCGGAAGCCTTGATCCGCGACCTTGGTGAGGACGGAGTCGAGCGCCGTGACCGTCTGCTCCCTGTCTCCGCCGCCGTCGTGCATGAGGAGCACCTGGCCCTGCGGGCCTGAAGGGGTGAGGTTCTTCTCGACGGCGGCGACTCCGGGCCGCTGCCAGTCCTCACTGTCCTGGGTGGTGAGCACAGTGAGATAACCCCGGTCCGCAGCGGTGCGCATCGCCGCCCACGTGCCGTCCCGGACGGCGTCGTTCTCGGAGCTGTACGGCGGACGCAGGAGCGTCGAGGCACGGCCCGTGATGCCGGCAATCACTTGCTGGTCACCCTGGACCTCAAGCTGCTGGCGCCAAGCCGGGGCGCTCCCAAGGTCCGCATGTGTCAACGTGTGCACCCCGATCTCGTTGCCGTCCGCAAGGATGCGGCGCACGAGGTCGGGATTGTCGATGGCAGCTGAACCGACCACGAAAAACGTGGCATGGACATGGTGCTTGCGGAGGACGTCAAGGATCCGGGGAGTCCAGACCGGGTCCGGACCGTCGTCGAACGTCAGCGCGAGCGTGCGGTCCGGCGGACCGACGGTTCGAACGGAGCCGCCGCGGGAATCAACCACCGGCCCACCGTGCGAGACCGCGTCCGGGACGGTACTCGCGGAGCCACCCCCGGGCACCGAGTCATCGGCGATCCCGGCGAGGTGATGCACGTACCCCTGCACGACGAGTGCGACACCCAGTGCCAACAGGACGGCCAGAAGGATGAACCAGTGCGCCCTGACACTGACCGGAGCAGTGCGCTTGCTCAGGCGGCGCGCACTCACGGGTGCGTCGGCGTGGACGGCCGCGTGGCCTGGCCCGGAGCTGACCCGCTCTTGCCCGGACCCGTCGGCGACGTGCTCGGCTCAGAGGACGCAACCGGCGCAAACGAGGCAGCGTGCTGCGCGGCCGCACCGTTGATCGGTTGTGCCACAGCAGCGGGCGAAGGAGAAGTCACCGGAACACCGAAAGCGGCCGGCGTCGAAGGCGCAGGCAATCGGCCCTCGCCGGTCGGGAGCCCATCCGCGTTGGAAGGCGGAGTCGATGGGGATGACGGAAGACCACGGGCTGCCGGAGCGGCCGGTGGCGCCAAGGGCTTCACTGCGGCCGGCAAAGGTAGGAACGGCGCCGCAACGTTGGGCCCTCCCATGAACGCAACCAGCAGGAGGATGACATAGCCTCCTGCGAGCACAAGGGCTCCGAGCCCAATAAGCTTGAGCCTCCGCAGGCGTCGGCCTGAGGCGTCGACGAAGACAGGCCCACGCGGCGACGCGGATCCAGGCTGATCGGACGTTCTATTAAAAGCTGCCATCGGGCACCAACCTTAGAGGATTCGCATCCCGTAGCCCAAAAAGCGTCTTGTGCGACGATCCCGAGGGTTCAAGGTTCAAAACGGCTAGCGCTTCGCCAGCGTTCGCAGGAGTTTCAGGGCCACGGAGATCGACGCGAGGTCTACTTGCCCGGGTTTGGTGACCTCCACGAAGGTGTCCTTGATCCTTCCCAGCTGCTCCTGGCGTCCGCTCTCCCACTCCACAATGCGGTCCACGGCAGAGGCGCCGGAGGCCCCGCTCGCCCGGGTCGTCCGCATGACGGAAATCGTGATGTCGACGACGGCGGAATAGGCGTCGTCGCGGAGGGCTGCCCGAGCCAGGGCTTCCCACCGGCTTTGCCGCGGCAGGTCAGTGATGCGCAGCAACAGCGTTCCCACGCCGATCCAATGAATGACCGTGTGGTACATATCGGCAATCGTAGTGAGGGGTTCATCCACCTGCTCCGCCACCAGCGAGATGTCCAGGAGGGAAAAGCTCTCCAGCAAATCGGAGGCGCGCCGCCCCAGGTCACCCGGCATCCCGACGTCGTTCCAATGCGCCAACCGTTGCTCGGCGCGGTCAAGGTCCGAGCCGCGCAGGAATTCCGTGGTCCGGGTCCGCAGCAGATCCACGGTCGGCCCGATCCTCCTTAGGGCTTCCGCGACGGGTTGGTCCCGATGGTCATGCGTCACGTACCAGCGGGTTGCACGGTCAAGGAGCCTGCGCAGTGGAAGGGCCACCGCGGCGGCGTGTTCGCTGGGAAACCCGGGAGGCAGGCTGGCGATCCTGTCCACGAAGCGCTGCAGCTCATAACCCTCGCGGACAACCACGAAAGCCCTGGCGACTGCCGCCGCGGTGGCCGTGGTCTCCTCGATGGCGCGGAAGGCGAACGTGATCCCTCCAAGGTTGATCATGTCGTTGGCCACCACCGTGCAGATGATCTGCCGACGTAACGGGTGGGAGTCCAGTTCGGCATCAAAGCGCTCGGAGAACTGGCGGGGAAAATAGCCACGGAGGACCCGCTTGAACCAGGGATCGTCGGCGAGGTCGCTTGCGGTGAGCTCCCTCGCCAGCTCGATCTTCGCGTAGGCGGCGAGCACCGACAGCTCCGGAGAGGTCAGCCCAGTGCCTGCCCGCAGCCTGTCCTGGAGTTGTTCCGTGCTCGGCAGGGCCTCCAGGCCGCGGTCCAGGTCCGCTGCGTTCTCCAGCCAGTCCATGATCCGCTCAAAGCCGGGACCCAACTCCAGCGCCAGGTGCCGGTCATTGAAAAGGAGGACGTTCTGGTCCATGTTGTTTGCCAGGACCAGGCGGCTTACTTCGTCGGTCAGGGAATGCAGGAAGCCCGCTCGTTCCTCGGGCCCCATTTTCCCTGCCGCAATCATCCGGTCAACGAAGATCTTGATGTTGACCTCGTGGTCCGAACAGTCCACGCCGGCCGAATTGTCTATCGCATCGGTGTTGAGAAGGACACCGGCGAGTGCCGCCTCTATTCGGCCGCGCTGCGTGACGCCCAGGTTCCCGCCCTCGGCCACGATCCGGGCCCTGAGTTCGTTGCCATTGACCCTGATGGCGTCGTTGGCTTTGTCCCCCACCTGCGTTTGGCCTTCGGTGGAGGCTTTGACGTATGTTCCGATGCCACCGTTGTAGAGCAGGTCCATGGGCGCCCTAAGAATGGCCTGCATCAGGGCGTGGGGTGGCAGTGAGGCCGTCCCTGGATCCAGGCCGAGGGCGGTCCGGACCTGTTCCGTGATCCCGATGGCTTTGGCCCGGCGGGAGTGGACACCCCCGCCTTTGCTGATGAGTGAAGGATCGTAGTCGGCCCAGGACGAACGGGGAAGACCGAAGAGGCGCTTGCGTTCCTCGAAGGACGTTGCCGCGTCGGGGCTCGGGTCAAGGAAGATGTCCCGGTGGTCGAATGCCGCCACCAGTCGGATGTGCGGGGAGAGGAGCATTGCGTTTCCGAAGACGTCGCCGCTCATGTCTCCGATGCCGGCCACGGTGAAGTCTTCGCCTTGTGAATCCATGCCGAGCTCGCTGAAATGGTGTTTCGCGGATTCCCACGCGCCGCGGGCCGTGATGCCCATCTGCTTGTGGTCATATCCCACGGATCCCCCGGAAGCGAAGGCGTCGCCGAGCCAGAAGCCGTAGTCCCGGGCCACGGAATTGGCCGCGTCTGAAAATGACGCTGTGCCCTTGTCAGCTGCAACCACCAAGTAGTAGTCATCGCCGTCGTGGCGCACCACGCCGCCCGGGGGCACCACCGTTTCCCCGTCCGCCGTGGTGAGCAGGTTGTCGGTGAGGTCCAGCATGCCTTTGATGAAGATCTTGTAGCATTCCAGGCCTTCGGCGAGCCAGGCCTCGCGGTCCATGGCAGGGTCCGGCAATCGCTTTGGATAGAAGCCTCCTTTTGCTCCTGTGGGCACAATGACGGAGTTCTTCACATTTTGTGCCTTGACCAGTCCCAGGACCTCGGTCCGGAAATCCTCGCTTCGGTCAGACCAGCGCAAACCACCGCGTGCCAGGGTTCCGAAACGCAGATGGACGCCTTCCACCCGCGGTGAATACACCCAGATCTCGTACTTCGGCCGCGGAAACGGGGCGCCTGCAATCGCGGCAGGATCCAGTTTGAAGCTCAGGTGGGCCTTGCCCTGGAAGTAGTTGGTCCGCGTTGTGGCTTCGACGAGGTTCATGAACGTGCGCAGCAGCCGGTCTGCGTCGAGGACAGGGATGTCGTCGATCGCGGCGAGCAACTCCTTTTTCGCGCCCGCGGTGTTCCTGCCGCGGTCAGGCTCGTCCAGCCCGGGATCGAACTTCGCTTGGAACAGGGCAAGGAGCGCGCGTGTTGCCCGGACGTTGCTGATCAGCGTGTCCGCGATGAATCCGTACGAGTTGGTGGTCCCCAGCTGCTGGAGGTATTTCGCGTAACTTCTCAGGATTGCGGCCTGCCGCCACGCAAGCCGTTCCCGGATGACGAGTGCATCGATCCGGTCGGATTCGATGTCCCCTCGCATGGCGGCCGTGAAGGCATCCGCGAGCAGTCCGCTGGTTCCCTCGGGGTCAACGCTGCCAGGAAACTTCACGCCGAGGTCGTAAAGAAACAGCTCCTGGCCGCCCCGCCGAAGCTCGAAAGGCCGCTGGTCCAGCACTTCGAGCCCGAGGTTATGCAGGAAGGGCAGGATCTGCGTCAGGCTCCTGGGCCTTGTCAGGTAAAGGCGGATCCGGGCGTCCTCCACGAGGGTGCTCGGCGCACCCGTCCTGATGTATACCGTGAGCAGGGGATCCCCGAACGGCCTGCCGCCTGCGCTGTCGAGGTCGAACGCCTCGAAATTGATGATGTCCCCGACCGCGGCCTCCGCCTCGTAGACGGCACGATAAGCGGGAGGAAACGCGTCAGACCAGAGCCCGGCGAGCCGTGCGGCCTCCGCCGCCGGGAAGCGGTCGCGGATCGCGTCGTCGAGTCCGTCCGACCATGAGCGGGTAGCGGCGATCAGGCGCCGCTCCAGTTGGGAAGGGTCGACGACGGTGGTGCTGGACGCCGGAGCGTCGGGCGCGGCACCTACATGGATCCGGAAGAACACCCGGGCCACGGGTGACTCGGTCAGACGGACCTCGAAGTCTACAGAGTCCGCCCCGAACGCCCGCTTGAGTTCATCTTCCATCAATAGCCGGACCGCCGTGCTGTAGCGGCGGCGCGGGAAGAAGACGAGCGCGGACACGAACCGTCCAAAGCTGTCCGGACGAAGGAACACGCGGATCCGCTGCAGCACCTCGGTACGAAGAATTTCGCCCGCCAGGCGCGCGAGGTCATCCGCTTCGATGTGGAACAGTTCGTCCCTCGGAAAGGTCTCCAGGACGGCCATCAATTCCCTGGCCTGTAGCGATCGGGGCGTAAACCCCAGCCTTTCGCTGACTGCCTGGACCTTCTCCCTGAGAACCGGAATCCGGCGGACCGACTGGTGAGCGGCACCGGCCGTGAACAAGCCCAAGAAGCGTCGTTCGCCGGTGGTGCGGCCGGCCCGATCGAACATTTTCACGCGAACTTCGTCCAGGTACGAGTGCCTCAGGACTGTGGACCTGACCTCCGAGGTGGAAAGGGCGAGTGCTTGGGAGCCGTGGATACCCGGCACGCCTGGCCCGACGCCTCCGGCGGCGTCCCCCTTTGGCCGCCTCAGCAGACCCAGCGCGGCGCCTTGCCGTTCGACGAGCAGGTCCTGGCCACCCGCCGTCGTGAGTTCGCCTTCGGTGTAACCGAGAAAAAGGAAGTTTCCGTCGTCGAGCCAGAGGAGCAATTCCCTGAGCTGTTTCGGTGGCGGCGCCACATCGCGCGGGAACCCGTCCACCGAGGCGACGGCTTCGGCGAGCTTGCCACGGATGGCGGATCCGTCTCGGGTGGCAACCCGGACATCATCCAGCACTCTCTGCAGGTTGTCCGTCAGTCGCCTCACGGCAGCCGCATCGGGCAGCCTGCCGATCTCCGCGGCAATCCAGACCTCGGTTTCCCCGGCCTCCGGAGGGGTTTCGCCCTCCATGGACGTTCCAAGGCGGACTTCCAGTAGCTCGTGGGACACCGGGTCGCGAAGCACCCTAAAGCTGGGATGAACCAGCAGATTGATGGACGTGTCGTCGCGGGTGAGCTCCGCCGTGACGGAGTGGACCAGATACGGGATGTCGTCCGTCACGACTGCGACGATGCTCGCATCCAATTCGGTCAAGATCCCGACGGCGGCTTGCCCGGGCGCGCGCGACGACGCCAGTTTCAGGTGGTGCCCGGCCCGCGCACGGAGCGTCTCGGGACTATAGCTCCTCAGATCCTCCGGGGGCACCTGGGCAAAGTATTCGGCCAGGAAAGCTTCACTGGGCTCAAGCGAAGATGCTGCCTTCGTCTGCTCCGCCGGCACCGATTCGCGTGTCATGTCACCGCGCCTCCACTGCGGGTGCCACTCGCAAACTGGGGTTGACGATCCAGCCCTCCGCGCCTCCCTTCATCATGGCTGGCCGCACAGACCGAGTCCAGATGCTGGAACAAAGTACCAGGACATGACGCGGGGGGGGGGGGGGGGGGGG
>NZ_JBYSXD010000066.1:0-6556 GCF_058781865.1 Arthrobacter sp. FW306-1B-F12A | reverse complement strand
CCCCCCCCCCCCCCCCTGCTGTCGGCGTCGGTGGACTAGTGTTTCCTGAAGGCGCCTTTGATCTTTTCACCTGCCAGCTTCAGATCGGCCCTGACCTGACGGGACTTGCCCTCAGCCTTCAGCCGGTCATTGCCGGTGGCTTCGCCGGCCGCTTCCGTGGCCTTGCCGTGGAATTTACCGGCAGCGTGATGGATCCTCTCACCCCAACCCATGATGGCTCTCCTTTGTCGGCGGCCCGCGGCGGGACACCGCGAGGCCGCACTTAAATTGTAGGGACGGAACTGCGGCAAAGGCACGTCCCGGCCGGGAAGCCTTGACACTCAGGGAGCACGGATACGGGTCCCGTACCATGGGGCGGATGGTGTTCATACGGCTATACCGCGAAGGCAAACTCGAACGCGACGATGTCCGGGCCCACGAGATCGAAGCCCTGGCCCGCCAGGACGATGTGGTCCTGTGGATCGACTACACGGACCCGACGGCGGATGACCTGCTCGGCGTCGAAACCGTGTATGGGCTTCACCGCCTCGCCGTCGAGGACGCCGTCCACGACTTCCAGCGCCCCAAACTGGACCGGTACCCGAACCACCTTTTCCTCTCGGCTTACCAAGCGGCTCTAAAGCCTGGCACCGGCGAGCTGACCGTCGTCGAGGTCTCGGCATTCGTGGCCCATAACGCCCTGGTGACTGTACACGGGCCGGAGTTCGACACCGACGAGCTGACGGCGCACTGGGACTCGGAAACCGACCTCGCCCAACACGGGGTGCCCTTCCTCTTCTGGGGCCTGTTGGACATGATCGTCGACGGGCATTTCGACGCCGTCCAGGAACTCGATGGCTACATCGACGCCCTCGAAGAGTCGCTTTTCGACGACCACTCCCCCGACCATGACCTACAGCGGAAGACGTTCGAACTCCGCAAGAACCTCGTCCGGCTCCGCCGCGTCGTCCTGCCCATGCGTGAAGTCCTCAACACCCTGCTCCGGCGCGAAGACCTGGTCGGCTGCAGCCCTGCGATGCAGCCCTTCCTGCAGGACGTCTACGACCATGTGCTGCGTGCCTCGGAATGGACGGAATCGCTCCGCGACCTGGTCACCACCATCCTGGAAACCCACATCAGCATCCAGGGGAACCAGATGAACCTCGTCATGAAGAAGGTCACCAGCTGGGCTGCGATCATCGCCGTCCCGACTGCCGTGACGGGCTTCTTCGGGCAGAACGTGCCCTTCTTCGGCTTCCAGAGCGACTATGGGCTCTGGCTATCCTGCGCGCTCATGGCCGGCGGCTCAATCTTCCTGTACCTGGCGTTCAAGAAACGGGACTGGATCTAGCTGGTTCCCCTGGGACGTCCTCTGCCCTACTGGTCGTCCTTGCGGGCGGGAAGTACCAGGAGCGCATCCCCAACCGCGCGTTCCGAACCGCCCGACGGGCTGTTCTGGACTCTTCCTTCGGCAACGGCCGTTGTTGAGCCGCCGCCGTCGAGGTTCATGGCCTGGACCATGCCGAGCGACACCGCGACGTCAGCCTCTTCCTTCAAGCTCAATCCCAGGGAGGCAGTCGAGCGTCCGTCCGCGGTGACGAGCATGGTCCTGCCCTGAGCGTCGGTACCGGCGAAGGTCCGGGGGTTCCGCTTGTGGACCCAACCGTAGTAGAAGCTGTTTCCGTCGTTCGGGTGCACCATGCCGTCATGCCGGGCGGTGACGTCCACGCTGCCGTCCTTGACGAGCAGCGGGCCGCCGTTCACGACGCTCGTGGCCTTGTCGGTGTGCAAGGGCTTCCCATCCTGGCCGAGCAATCCGGCGTCGATCTTCAGCTTCGCGCCTAAGGGAGCGAGCGCGCGGAGCCTGGCGACGTCTGTTCCGGTGGCCTGGATGGTGTGTCCGCCCGCAGGCACGGCCGCGCCACGGGTTTCGGCGACGGAAGTCACTGTGTCTTTGCTGTCCACGGTCACTTCAAGACCCGGACCGGCAGGCGTGGCCGGCCCGAACTCCGGGGTGAACGTGACGAGCTCATTTGAGTTCGTGCAGGTGACGTCCTGGAGCGGACCTGAGATAGGCAAGTCGTTGGCGCCGCCACAGTTTCGGATCAGCCCGGGTACCCGGTCGATGCCGTCCAGAGCGGCTTCTCCGGCAGGGGAGGCGATCTTCCCTGACCAAGTCAATCGCTGGATACTGCTGGCATTCTTCTTTCCGTCAATGACGAGGGCCGGGCGGTCCGCCACGGCTTCGCTGAGAATCCTGCCGCCGTACACACCGACGCCGGCGGGGTCACCTTCGGCGCCGGCCTTCGGGTCGAAGACGAAGAAGCCTGCGTTGACGGCGGCGATGGCGTGGTCGTCCGCGGCCAGCTGGCTGGTCGTCTCCCGATTCTCCAGGTCCGGGCCGAATGATGCGGCTAGCTGGCCGTCGTACTTCCGGGGGTCGATGGTGATGACATCAAGATTCCACGGTCCGCGCGTCTTTGTGCTGGTCCCGGAGTCCCCGTCCCAACCGGTATGGATCACTGAGGACGCGAAACCGGCGGCCTTGATCTTCGCGACGACGGAGGCACCGTCGGCCTGTGCGGCAAAGTGGCCGGCACGGACCCGGAAGCCCAGATCGCCTCCGGCGTCGGCAAGCTGCGGCGACTGGACATGTTCAACGCGGGCATCGACGCTGGCGGCCTTGAGCTTGTCGGCTGTGCGCTGCGCTGTGGCTTGGCTCGAGAGCGCCGACGTCGGAGCATCCGGATCCGGCGAATCAGAGGGAATCGCCACTTCGGCTGTCCAGAAGAGCGAAGAGTCAGTCCCTCCCCTGCTGATTTTGGTGAGCGTGACGCCCGGAGCGAGGGTTGTCACGGTCCGATTCTCAGGGAGGTCTGCGGCGCCAAGGTTGAGGTGGGAAGCCTGGTCCGTGCTGTTGCTATTTGAGCGCACATCGTCCGCATGGGTGGGGCCCACCGGGGTGAGGAGCGCTGAAGAGACGGCCAGAATGAGTCCGCCAGTGAGGGCACTGCGACGCTTGAGGGAGGCTTTCATGCGTCCACCGTATAGAGGCCGGCCGGCCGTTCGGACAGGTTTTCCGGGTTTCGAGGCACCTGTTGACCGAAGCTTCATGCCGCGTTCACCTGCAGGACGAAGACCGTCCGAAGCATGGGCGTTGGCTGTCCGCGGATTGGGTTCAGGGCAGAATGGAAGGCATGCCCCTCACTACCTTCGCCCTCGTACGCCACGGCCAGACAGACTGGAATGCCCAGCGCCGGCTGCAGGGATCCACCGACATACCGCTGAACGACGTCGGCCGCGGCCAGGCGCGCGACGCCGTCGGCGTCCTGTCCGCCTACGAGTGGGACGCCATCGTTTCGTCGCCGCTGAGCCGGGCTGCGGAGACCGCCGAGCTGATCGCCGCAGGGCTGGGACTCACCGTGGACCGGCGCGTGCCGGAGCTCACTGAGCGCCGTTTTGGACCTGCCGAGGGCCTGCAGGCAGGACCTGAATTGGACGCCCTGCGCATCCCCGGCGGTTTCCGCGGCGCGGAAAGCGAGGACAAGGCAGCCTCCCGCGGCTTGGCTGCGCTGGAAGCGCTGGCCAAGGAGTTCAACGGCCGCCGCGTCCTGGTGGTCGCCCACGGAACGCTCCTCCGCGTGAGCCTCGGCCGTGCGGTGGGCCGCACTCTGCAAAGCATCGACAACGCCGTGCTCAACCTTGCCCACCACCATCCCGTTGACGGCTGGCATCTCGAATACTTCAACGGCGAACGCGTCATGGCCACTATTCCCGGCTGAGCCGCACCGGGTCGAAGGCATATCCACCGGGACAGCGGCGTGGGAGACTGTTCAGCACGGACAGGAACTCTTTCCGAAGGGGATGGTCACCGTGGCGGCAACTGGTCTTAACGCCGTCGAGCACATCGTCGTCTTGATGCTTGAAAACCGCTCATTCGATCACATGCTCGGATACCTCTATGCCGATTCCGGCAATGTTTCGCCTTCGGGGGACCCGTTCGAGGGCCTGACCGGCACTGAGTCCTGCCCCGCATCCGACGGCAGTCCGGTGACGGTCTATCAGCTGACTCCCTCGACCCCCGACCTCTACTTCATGCCGGGCGCCGACCCCGGAGAGGGGTACCAGGCAACGAACGCCCAGCTCTATGGGAGCGCCGGCGCGCCGAAGGCGGGGGCTCTTCCTTCGATGACCGGTTTTGTGGGCAACTACGCCGGCGCCATTAAGGACAACCTCGCCAAGGGCTGGCACGTGGTGCCTGAAACAAGCGAGCACATGATCATGGGCTGCTTCACCCCGCAGACGCTGCCGGTGTTGTCGGCGATGGCGAAGGGATTCGCCGTCTGCGACGCCTGGTTCGCGTCCGCTCCGACGATGACGATGCCTAACCGGGCCTTCGCCTGCGCCGGCACCAGCCAGGGCAACTTGGATGACAAGGCCAAGCGGTTCACCGTGCCGAGCATCTTTGGGCACCTGGGCAACCACGGCATCCCGTGGAAGATCTACGGCGAAACCAAGTCGCCCCTGACGAAACTCGACTTCGACGACACCCGGCACGCCCCGCCGTCGAACATTGGCCTGTTCGCGAACTTCCAATCCGACGCGGCAGCAGGGAAGCTCCCTGCATACGCTTTCCTTGAGCCGTCCTGGTCCTCGACGGGCAACAGCGAACATCCCAACTACAACGTCGCTCTCGGTGAGCAATTCCTTCTCGACGTCTATCGCGCCGTTCGCGATGGGCCAGCTTGGGACTCCACGCTGCTCATCATCACGTATGACGAACACGGGGGCTGCTACGACCACGTCGCCCCGCCATGGGGCGCGACACCGCCGGACGACGCCGCGGGGGAATTCGGTTTCGATTTCACCCGCTTCGGGGTGCGGGTGCCTACCGTGCTGATCAGTCCGCTCATCCCCGCCGGCACCGTCTTTCGGGCCTCCGGCGCTGTCCCGCTCGATCACACGAGCATCCTTGCGACCATCGAACATCGTTGGAACCTGCCGGCCCTCACCCGCCGCGATGCCGCGGCACCCGACGTCGGCGGGGCCTTGAGACTCGCCGTCCCCCGCACCGACGACCCCCTCGCGGGCGTTCGGGCACCCAGTCCCCCGCCGACCACGCGGGCCCTGGCAGAACAACCGTCCCACCTGGAGCAACTGCGCGAGGAGCTCCTAGCGCAAGCGTAAGACCGGGTGCCGCCCTAGGATCGGGCTGTGGCTGTGTGAGTCCTTTTCAGGCCGCGGTTCCGTCGGCGGGGCCGATCCCGGCGGGCGCCGTGTCTCCGCGCCCGGTCCACGTCTTGATGGCAGTCCACGCGACGGCGGCAGTCGGCACGGCTAACAAGGCCCCGATAATGCCTGCGAGCATCGTGCCAATGGCCAAGGCGAGCAAAATGGCCAGTCCGTGGATGCTCAGCACCTTGCCCATCAAAACGGGCTGGAGGAAATGGTGCTCAAGCTGGTTGGCCGCGATGAGGACAGCGAGGACGATGAGCGATGTCACCGGACCGTTCGAGATCAAGGCGACACCCACGGCGAGGGTACCCGCAGCGGTGGAACCAACGATGGGAATGAACCCGCCGATAAACACAAAAACGCCCAGAGGCAGGGCAAGCGGGACGCCGAGGATGGCCAGCATTGTTCCTATGATCACGCCGTTCACTGCTGCGATCAGAGCCGTGCCGCGGACGTATCCTCCCAGAACGACGGCGCTTCGTTCCGCGGCCAGGTGGGCCTTTCCGCGGTGAGCCGCGGGAAGGAATCCGAAGAGGAAGTTCCTGATCTTCTCGCCGTCCTTGAGGAAGAAGAACAGGATCACCACCATAAGAACCAAGCCGGCCAGGATTTCAGCGACCGTCCGCGCGCCGGTCAGCGCTTCGGCGCCGAAGCTACTGCTCGTGAAGAAGCGCTGGATGGAATCGGCCACGGATCGGAGCTGCTCGTCGCTGACTTTGAAGGGGCCGTTATTCAGGAATTGGTGCAGTTGCTCGATGCCGGCAGTGAATTTCACGGCAAGCTCCTTGGATTGCGCCCTGATAAGAAAGACGATTCCGGTGATGACTCCGCCGAAGACTGCAAGGATCCCCACGAACGACGCTGCGACGGCGAGGGCCCGGGGCCACCGGTGCGCAGTCAGCCAACGCACAAGAGGCGAAATTGCCGAGGCAAGAATGAGCGCGATTGTGACCGGGATCATGACGAGCGGAACGCTGGTCATCGCCCACACAATCACCGATGCCAGGGTGATGACCAGGAGCATCTGCCCTGAACGGATCCCTGCCCGGCCAAGGCCGTCGGACCACATCGCCGACATCGTGCGTTTGCTCGGCGAATTGTTGCTTTCAGTCATTGGATTCCTTCCTGGTGGTGGCTCCGGCACTGAACGCCCCGCCGTCGTGCATTCAGGCACGGTGCGCTAAGAACGGTCGGAGCTCTTGCCCTTATCGCTCATGCCTCACCCTAACGGCGAGCTCCGATGGAGCCGCAATTTCGGCCGACGGCTAGGGCGTGTCTCCTAAAGCGGCTAGCCAGATGCTGACTGCCCGGAGAACGGCTCCGCCGCGATAGGTGAGTGCGA
>NZ_JBYSXD010000065.1:9072-20443 GCF_058781865.1 Arthrobacter sp. FW306-1B-F12A | reverse complement strand
AGCCCGGTGCAATACCGTGCCCAGACCCTCGCGGCCTAGTATCTATTTAGCCAGTCCAACTTCCGGGGAGCAGTTCATGTCAAGCCCGGGACCTTCCTTTGTTGCTTTGACCGATGCGTCGGGTGCGGCCCGTCAGGACGCCTTGGGGGCCGAGTACATTTCCTCGATCACGGCGTCGAAGTCTTTCATGACCTGGGCGCGCTTGACCTTCAACGACGGCGTGAGGTGGCCTGAGGCCTCGGTGAAGTCGGACGGAACGATCCGGAACGACTTGATCGCTTCCGCATGCGAGACGGACTGGTTCGCGTGGCTGATCAGTTCCTGGACCGCTGCCCGGACGAGGGCGTTGTCCGCGGCAGCCGTCGTCGTCGTTGACGCGGGAAGGCCGTGGCGCTCCAGCCAGCCCGGCAGCGCTTCCTCGTCGAGGGTGACCAGCGCGCCGATAAAGGGCCGGTTGTCGCCGATGACAAGGACTTGGGACACCAGCGCGTCAGCACGGATCTGGTCCTCCAGCAGGGCCGGTACGACGTTCTTGCCGCTCGCTGTGACGATGATTTCCTTCTTGCGGCCTGTGATCTTCAGGAAACCCTGTTCGTCCAGTTCGCCGATGTCACCCGTGCGGAACCACCCGTCCACGAAGGTTTCCGCGGCGAGGTCATCCCGCTTGAAGTAGCCCTTCATGACGCAGACGCCCTTGGCGAGGATTTCGCCGTCGTCGGCAATCCTGACCGCGTTGCCGGGGAGCGGGGCCCCCACGGTGCCGATCTTGATCAAGGACGGCGTGTTGACTGAAATGGGTGCAGTGGTCTCTGTCAGGCCGTAACCCTCGAGGATCTGCAGGCCGATACCGTGGAAGAAATGGCCCAACCGTTCGCCGAGCGGGCCGCCACCGGAGACGGCATGGCTGACATGGCCGCCCATTGCGGCGCGAAGCTTCCCGTACACCAAACGGTCGAAGACGGCGTGCTTGAGCCTCAGCACCAAGCCAAGGGATCCCTCCTGCTGCGCCTTGGAGTAGGCGATCGCCGTGTCCACTGCCTTGTGGAAGATGGCGCCCTTGCCGCCGTCCTCTGCCTTGGTGAGGGCAGAGTTGAAGACCTTCTCGAACACGCGGGGAACTGCCAGGATGAAGGACGGCTGGAAGCTCTGCAGGTCAGCCAGCAGGTTCTTGATATCCGGCGTGTGCGCCACCTGGGCACCGGCGGCGACGGCAAGGACCGAGATGAAGCGGGCAAAGACGTGGGCGAGCGGGAGGAACATGATGGTCTTGGCGTTCTCGTTGACGACGTCGCCGAGGGAGGCCAACGCGTTCTCCGAGAGTTCCACGAAGTTGCCGTGCGTGAGTTCGCAACCCTTGGGGCGGCCCGTGGTGCCGGAGGTGTAGATGATCGTGGCGACATCGGCCAGCACGGCGCTGCTGCGGCGCGCCTCGAGTTCCTCGTCGCTGACGCCGCTGCCGGCACTGCGGAGCGCGTCAAGTCCTCCGCCTTCGAGCTGCCAGACATGGGCGACAGAGCTGAGGCCTTCGGCCGTGACGGCCTGGCGGATGACGTCCTCGTGGTGCGCGGATTCGGCGAATGCGGCGACAGCGCCGGAGTCGCCGAGGTTCCAGGCCACTTGCGACGGCGACGAGGTTTCATAGATCGGCACGGAAATGCCGCCCGCAAACCAGATGGCGAAGTCCACGAGTGACCATTCATAACGGGTCCTGGACATGATGCCCACGCGGTCGCCCACACCGACGCCCTTGGCGATCAGGCCTTTGGCCAGGGCCGTTACATCCTTGAGGAAGTCGGTTGCCCGGATGTCCTGCCATTGGCCGGCGCTGTTGAGCTTGGCAAACAAGGCCGGGTTTGATGGTACGGCGGCCTGACGAACCACGAGGTCCGTGATGTTGGTTTCGGGGGCAACATTCACCAGGGGCGGAACACTGAATTCACGCACGATAGCTCCTTCGATATCAACAGACCATTACGGGGCTGCTCTAACTCTATATGGCCAAGTAATGGGTGTGTCGCAATTCACCTTACTCAAGTTACTGCTGAGTAACTTTACGTGAAGCGTGGGATTCCGCCAATGCAGGCGTATGGGCGTTCCGTCCGTACCGCCGACATGTCAGTACATATGCGGCGCTCGGAATAGGATGGCGACATGCCACTGAATTCATCCAACGAACAGGTCCCGGCAAGAGTTCGGAAGATTTCCTGGTCCGGTTCGGCCGCAACCGGCCGGCGCCCCGGCTCCACGCACGGCGGCCTGCGCTGGGAGTCCGTGCCGTGGGCCGCGCGCCGTTCCCATCTCGGCCGGAGGGGACTGGCGATCGGGATCGACATCGGCGGCACAAAGGTGGCAGCGGGAGTCGTGGATCCTTCGGGCCGGGTGATCGAGGAAGCGCGGCGCTCCACGCCCGGCAATGACGCCCGGGCAGTAGAGCAGGTGATCGTCGAGCTTGTCCAGGAATTGGGGAGAAGCCACCGGATTGCCTCCGTGGGGATCGGCGCCGCCGGTTGGATGGATCTCGACGGCGGCACGGTGCTGTTTAGCCCGCATCTCGCCTGGCGTAACGAGCCGCTGCGCGAAAACCTTCAGAGCCTGCTGAGGCGCCCGGTACTTGTCACCAACGACGCCGATGCTGCCGCCTGGGCTGAATGGCGCTTTGGGGCCGGTCTTGGGGAGAGCCGCCTCGTCTGCATCACGCTCGGCACCGGCATCGGTGGCGCCATGGTCATGGACGGACGAGTGGAACGTGGGCGATTCGGTGTGGCGGGGGAGTTCGGCCACCAGATCGTGGTTCCCGGCGGGCATCGCTGCGAGTGTGGCAACCGCGGATGCTGGGAGCAATATGCCTCCGGTAACGCGCTCGGCAGGGAAGCCCGGGAGCTTGCCCTCCGGAATTCACCGGTTGCCTACGAATTGCTCAAGGCTGCCGGAGGCTCCGCCGAGAACATCACGGGGGTTACCGTGACGGAGCGGGCAAAAGCCGGAGACTCCGCTTCGAGGGAGCTCCTGGAAGAAGTGGGGCATTGGCTGGGGCTCGGCCTGGCGAACCTGGCGGCTGCGCTCGACCCAGGGACGTTCGTCATTGGCGGTGGGCTGTGCGATGCCGGGGAGCTTCTTGTGGGCCCTGCACGGACAGCATTCGCCCGGAACCTCACCGGCCGCGGTTTCCGTCCCGCGGCTGCGATCAAGCTTGCCGCATTGGGAGCGCGGGCCGGGATGATCGGCGCTGCCGACCTGTCCCGGGTCAGCGGCAGGGCACACGGCTAGTACGGGATCAGCCGCGAGGGGATGCGCGGTGCGGCAGTCCCCTTAGACGCGGGCGCCGTCGTCGTTCTCGTCTTTTTCCTGCGGCAGCTTCATGATGAGGTACACCACGGAGGCCAGGAAGATCGCCAGGATGCCCATCACGGCAAGGAGCGGCGCCGAGCGCCAGAACATCGCGGTGAACAGCAGGGCAAGCGGGCCGCCCACGGCTCCGATCCACGCGAGCATGGTCAGCGGTTCGGTACCGGCGAGGCTCGGCGGGTCCTCCGGGACGAAGCCGTTCCCGTCCTCGACCTCGTAGTCGCGCGGACCGGGCTCCCCGCTGCCCGCGGGTTCTTCCGCAGCGCCCCTTTTGGACAATCCAAGCGGGTCGAAGTCTTGGAAGGAACGGGACGAGGAGCGGCCCGGAACCTCCTCCGGACCTGGACCCGGATCCGTTCCGGAATCGCTGCCAGTCTCCTCGGCGGTGGGCGCCTCGTCCAGGGCGGAGGAAGGCATCGACTCAAGCCTGGCTACCAAATCGAGCCAGACGGCGTCGTCGTCCTTGTTGGCACTCTGGTCGGGGGAATCGGGCCCTGGCCTATTCATGGGGTGAATCCCGGAGCTCGGTGCCGGACGGTGTGGCCCGGGCGGAACTGCTTGTCAGCCCTGCCATGGTTTTCCTGATGAACTCGGCCGAGCCCCGGAAAATCTCCAGGGCGTCGTTGTCCAGCGTGGCCACGTGGTAGCTGTTGCCCAAGGTGCTGAACTCCATCGAAGCCGTGACCCGCTCCTTCAACTGCTTGATGCTCCGTTCCGAAACCACGTGGTCCACGGAGGAACGGAACACGCGCACCGGCGCGGAAATCCGGGGGAGCAGGCTAATGGTGTCCTTGTACATCTTTTTCAATTCATGGGCGGCTGCGACCGGCGTCCTGGGGTATGCACCCTCGTCCATGCCGGGTTTGAGGATGTCGTTGGCAATGGCCGGGGTGGACTTCATGACGTGCTTGAGGATGCCGACCACGGCTGCGCGCGGATCATCGATCACCAGCCCCGGATTGACGACGACGGTACCGGCGACCGGCCGCGTAGCCGCGATCCGCAGAGCCAATGTACCACCCATCGACAAGCCGGCGGCGAACACGAAATCGCACTCGGCCTGGAGCTCGAGGTACGCCGCATCCACCGCATGGTGCCACTCCTGCCAGTGCCGGGTGGCCATATCCTGCCACGTGGTCCCATGGCCCGGAAGCAGAGGGAGGCGGACGGCGTAGCCTTCGGCGGCCAGATACTCGGCCCAAGGGCGCATGCTGTGCGGGCTGCCCGTGAAGCCGTGGCTCATCACGACGCCGATGCTGGGTCCACTACCGGTGAAGTCGCTGGCATACGGCGAGGGATCGGGGAGAGTGTTCATGATGACTCCGAGGCTACTCTGTTGGCGGCACTGCTTTCCGTGATGAGTCCATCGTGTCACTGTTCGGGACATTTCTCACTGGAGTAGGGTGGCTTCTGAATGCGGGCCGGGACCGTCCGGACGCCTTGCAGACGCCGCCCCGGAGAGGAACCAAAGTGTTCTATTGGGTCATGAAACGGATCTTTTTGGGTCCGCTTCTCACATTGCTGTTCCGCCCCTGGGTCAAGGGCCTCGACAACGTTCCGCAGGACGGCGCAGCGATTCTCGCTTCCAACCATTTGTCCTTTTCGGATTCGATCTTCATGCCGGTGATGGTGCCCCGGCGCGTCAGTTTCCTTGCCAAGTCCGAGTACTTCACGGGTACCGGGCTCAAAGGCAGGCTTACGGCGATGTTCTTCAGGCTCACCAACCAGTTGCCAATGGACCGATCGGGCGGGGCCGCGTCCGAGTTGTCCTTGCAGGCCGGCAGGGACGTCCTGGCCGACGGTGGCCTGCTGGGTATCTACCCGGAAGGCACCCGCAGCCCCGATGCGAGGCTCTACCGGGGCAAAGTGGGGGTCGCCAAACTTGCGCTCCAAACCCGCGTGCCCGTTGTTCCCGTGGCCATGATCGGCACGGAAAAGGTGCAACCCATCGGCAAGCGTTTGCCCAACATCCGCAGGATAGGGATCATTTTCGGGCAACCATTGGACTTCAGCCAGTATTACGGCCAAGAGGAAGACCATTCCGTTCAGCGCGCCGTGACCGACCAAATCATGTACGAACTCATGCGGCTCTCGGGGCAGGAATACGTGGACGAATATGCCGCCGTCGTCAAGCAGCGGCTGGCCGGGCAGCTTCCGGAGCCCGCGAACGGAAGCGAAGCGAATCCGGCCGACGGCGGGCAAGAAAGCGGCCGTCCGCCCGGCAACGGTTCAGGGCCTGACGGTGACGGCAGCGCAGTGACCGGGAAAGTGTGACGGACGCCGAATAAGGGTTACGGAAGCCGTGCCCCGAACAGCGGGCAAGGCAACTAGTCTTGGAGAGTGACTGAGCTATCCGCGAACCCCGCATCGTCCGTGACCGGCCCCCTGACCAGTTCCCTGGGCAGCCCGCTGACCAGCACCGCGCAAAGCGGCGCGGCAAACTATCCCGGCTTGGACGATTGGCGCCAGCTGCCGATCTCGCAGCAACCCACCTGGACCGACCGGGGCGTCTTCGACGCCTCCGTCAAGGAACTCTCCGTGCTTCCGCCGCTGGTTTTCGCGGGCGAAGTCGACATTTTGCGCGAGCGTCTGGCCGCGGCAGCCCAAGGCAAGGCATTCCTGCTTCAGGGCGGCGACTGCGCCGAGACTTTCGAGGACGCCACAGCTGACAAGATCAGCGCCCGGGTCCGCACCATCCTGCAGATGGCCGTTGTCCTTACCTATGGCGCGGCGATGCCCGTCATCAAGATGGGCCGCATGGCCGGCCAGTTCGCCAAGCCCCGCTCGTCGAACGAGGAAACCCGCGACGGCGTGACCTTGCCTGCGTACCGCGGCGACATCGTCAACGGCTACGATTTCACCCCGGAGTCCCGCGCCCACGACGCCAGTCGCATGCTGAAGGCCTACCACACCTCGGCTTCCACACTGAACCTCATCCGCGCCTTCACGCAGGGCGGCTTCGCTGATCTTCGCCTGGTGCACCTGTGGAACAAGGGCTTCACCGAAAACCCCGCCCACGCCCGCTACGAGTCCTTGGCGCGTGACATCGACCGTGCGATCAAGTTCATGGCGTCCTGCGGCGCCGATTTCGAAGCCCTCAAGCGCGTGGAATTCTTCGCGAGCCACGAGGCATTGCTGCTGGACTACGAGCGTGCCCTGACGCGCATCGACTCCCGCACGGGACTTCCCTACGACACCTCCGGACACTTCCTCTGGATCGGTGAACGCACCCGTGAGCTCGACCATGCGCATGTGGACTTCCTGTCCCGCGTGCGCAATCCGATCGGCGTCAAGCTCGGTCCCGGGACTTCCGGAGACGACGCGTTGCGGCTCATTGACAAGCTGGACCCGAACCGCGAGCCTGGCCGCCTCACCTTCATCACCCGGATGGGTTCCAAGAACATCCGCGAGAAGCTGCCCGCCGTCGTCGAGAAGGTCACTGCCTCCGGCGCCCAGGTCCTCTGGGTCACGGATCCCATGCACGGGAACACTGTCACCTCGCCCAACGGGTACAAGACCCGCAACTTCGACGACGTCGTGGACGAAGTCCGCGGGTTCTTCGAAGTCCACCACGCCCTGGGCACGGTACCCGGTGGCCTGCACATGGAAATGACGGGCGACGACGTCGCCGAATGCCTTGGCGGCGCCGATCCCATTGACCAGGATGCCTTCCTGGACCGCTACGAGTCAGTGTGCGATCCCCGCCTGAACCACATGCAGTCCCTCGAGATGGCATTCCTCGTGGCTGGAGCCCTCACCAAGCGGTAGGCCCCACCAATCGGTGGTCAAGCAGCGGCCCCAATACAGGAAAGGCGATCCGGAACGGTTCCGGATCGCCTTTCCTGTATGCGGGGCCCTATACGACGGTCAAGGTGACCACGGAGCCCTCCGGTGCATCGCTGTCCACGGGGTTCTGGTCCCGGACAGTGCCGAAGAAACCGCCCAGGATGTTGTTGATCTTGAACTCGAATCCGAGGGACTCCAAGGCTTTGCGGGCGGCATCGGCCTGCTTGCCAATGAAGTTCGGGACGTGCACCATCTTCGGACCCTTGGACAGGGTCAGAGTGACGGAGTCGCCGCGGATCAGGGTGCCGTTGGCAGGAGCCTGGCTGACCACGGCCCCCGCGGGGACCTTCTTGTCGTTGACGGGTTCCGGCGCAATTTTGGCGGTCAATCCGGCGTCGCTGATCGCTTTGACGGCGGCTTGCTGGGTCATGCCCCGGACATCCGGTACAGGGAGGGGCTGCGGTCCCTTGGAAACCACCAGTGCCACCGGAGTGCCGTGGCGGACTGCGGTGTCCTGGGCCGGGGACTGGGAGATGACGGTGCCCAAAGGCACTTTGTCGTCATACTGCTCGGTGACTTTGCCGAGCGTCATCCCCGCCACGCCAAGGGCATTCTTTGCCTGGTCGAGTGTCAGGCCGGTCATCGCGGCAAGCGGGAACAACTGTGGACCCTTCGAGACGAAGAGCGACACCGCTTGGAACTTCCTGACTACCTGGCCGGACGCGGGTTCCGTTCCAACCGCCAACCCTGCAGTGACGTCGTCGTCGAACACGTCTTTTGGCTCGGACTGGAAGCCCGCGGTTCTTAGGAGCTGTTGTGCCTCGGCAACGGTCTTGTTCTTGGTGTCCGGTATGGTTCCGGGCGAGCCGGGCCCCATGCCGAAGAACCAGCCCGCCGCTGTGGCCAGGATCGCCAGGACAATCACGACAATTGTCCAGATCACGGCCCGGCGGCGCGGGTTGCCTTCCCGCAAAGAGCGCGACGGCGTTGCCGCCGCCCGGGCGCGGTCCTTTTCTTCCTGGCGCTCCATGCGCTTGATGTCGCGTTTGCTGGGCGGGGCTTCCGCCGGATCCAGGGGTTCGCGGTCCTGTGGCACTTGGATGTCGAAAGCCGGGGCGCCAGCAGAGAATCCCGACGGCGGAAGCACCGTGGTGGGATTGCGCTGGCTTGAGATAATCTCCGTCGGGCGGCCTATCCGTTCCAGGGGCTCCGTACGTTCGGCAGGGAAAGGGGCGACTACCGCGGTTGCCCCGGCCGCGTCTTGTTGTCCTTCCGGCGTTGCCGCCTTTGCGGCCGGCGGGTTGATATCCAGTTCCGCGTCGCTCAAGGTTGTGCGGATGTGCCGCAGTTCAGACAAGAGCGCCGAACCGTCCACAGGACGCTCTTCAGGATCCTTGGCGGTGCACCACTGGACGAGTTCGTCCACGTCCGCGGCAAGGCCGGGGACTGCGAGCGACGGCGGGGCGACGGCCGCGTTGACGTGCTGGTAGGCAACCTGGATGGGGACGTCGCCGGCATAAGGTTGCCCGCCGGTAAGCATCTCGTAAAGCATGATGCCGGTGGAGTAGATGTCGCTCCGGGCATCGGCGGCTTTGCCGAGGACGAGCTCGGGAGCCAGATATGCGACCGTGCCGATCAGGGCGCCGGTGCTGGTTGTCGCCGTGACGGCCCGGGCCAGGCCGAAGTCGCCCACCTTGATGCGGCCGTCGTCGGCGATCAGGACGTTCTCGGGTTTCACGTCGCGGTGGATCAGCCCTGCCGCGTGGGCGGCCGCGAGCCCTTCGATGACGGGGTCGATCAGTGCAAAGGCAAGCCGGGGCGGAAGCGCCGCCTTCTCGTTGAGGACATCGCGCAGAGTATGGCCTTTGATGTACTCCATGACGATGTATGCAATGTGGCCGTCCTGTCCTTGGTCGAGGACGCCTACGACGTGCGGGTGGGAAAGGCTCGCCGCGGCCCGGGCCTCGCGCTGCAAACGGTCGAGGAAGTTTTGGTCATTGGCCAGGTGCGGATGCAGCACTTTGAGCGCCACGTCGCGGTCGAGCCGTTCGTCGGTGGCGAGATAGACGGTTGACATTCCGCCGTTCGCGAGGCGCGATCGCACCAGATAGCGCCCGTCCACGAGGGATCCGAGGAGTTGGTCCGAAACTTGTTCCTGCACCCTACGATCCTAGTTGAGCAAAAACACGGGCCCGAATCGACATGCGATCCGGGCCCGTGTTGTGCGCCGCGAGTTAGCTGAAGTTCTTCTTGAGGGCCAGGATCGAGGCGACGTAGGCCTTGGTGTCGTCGTACATGCCGTGCTTGCTCACCGAGTACTGGCCCTGGTAGTAGCCTGCGATGGCCGTATTCAAGTCCTTGCTCGTGTTGACGAGCGCCCGGATGATGGCGACGCCGGCGGTCACGTTGTCATACGGGTCGAGGATGTTGAGCTTGCGTCCCACCAATTGGGAAGCCCATTCACCCGAGGAGGGAATCACTTGCATCGTGCCGATGGCGTTGGCGGGGGAGACCGCACGCTGGTTGAAGCCGGATTCTTGGAAGGCGAACGCCATAGCCAAGGACGGGTCCACCCCCATCCGACGCGCAGTATCGGCGACGATCCCCTTCATCTGGGCGGTGCTGGGGACCGGGGACGCATTGAGCAGGGCCTTGTTCGCATTGGCTGAACTGACCACTGCCTCGGGGTAGGTGTAGCCCAGGAATGTGCTCGGAACCAAGGGGGCGCTGACCGGAGCAGGGGCCGGAGCCGAGGCCGCAGGAGCGCCCGGGATGGCGAGCTTCTGCCCGGGATAAATGATGGTGCTCATGGACAGCTTGTTCGCCGAGAGAAGAGACGACAGGGACACCCCAAGGCGGGACGCGATACCGCCCAAAGTGTCACCTGACTTGATGGTGTACGAGCCGGTGTTGGCAAGTGCCGGCGCTGCCGGAGCCGCCGGAGCGGAAGCGGGGACCAGTGCGGCCGGAGCCGGTGTGGCGGGAGCTGGTGCGTTCGTTCCGGGGCCGACCTTGATCTTCTGTCCCGGGTAGATGATGGACCGGCCGTTGAGGCCGTTCCAATTGAAGACGTCGGACAGTGCCACGCCGTGGCGGGCGGCAATGCCGCCCAGGGTGTCACCGGGCACCACTGTGTAGCTGGCAGTCGACGACGACGCCGGGCCGGATGCCGGGCTGGGTGCGGGTGCCGGCGCACTTGGAGCCGGTGCCGAACCGGTCAACTTGATCTGCTGTCCCGGGTAGATGATGGTGTTGCCCGAGAGGCCGTTGAGCTGCAGGACAGTGTTGGTGTTCAGCCCGTAGCGGGCAGCGATGCCGCTGATGGTATCGCCCCGGACGATGGTGTAGGTGGCCGGAGCCGCCGGTGCCATGGGCTGCATGGCAGCCGGGATGGTTGCGGCAACCGCGGAGGCAGGAATGACGTTTGCGGACACTGCCGCGGCCTGGGCCCGCATGGCCGCGGTCAGCGATGCGGGAATCTTCTGGCTTTGTACCGCCGGAAGCGCTGTTGCCGGCTGGGCGAGTGCCAATGAAGAGAGCATGACGGCGGGCAGCGCCGCTGTGGTGGCCGCAATTATGGGCATGCTCGTTGTCTTCTTGTGCGAGCTGGGCGTCGTCATGGGAGCAATCCTCATCTCAGCAGCGGCTGTTGGGAATGCCGCTGTTGCCAGTGTTACTAAAGTTAGTAGTGATGCAAATGTGATCAATGTGAATCTCTCACATTTTTCGATTCCGCACAAGAAATCCCTGCGCATTCGATTCTTGGGCAATTCCGGGCACAAATTCCGCCCGTACCGTCCCGCCGGCTAGGCGCAAAGCGCGAGGGCGTGGCAATCTTGATCCGTGAGTAATGTAGAAAGCCTCGTTTCCGAATGGCTGCCGCTGCCCGATGTGGCAGAGCTGCTGAACGTTTCAATCACCAAGGTCCACGGTCTTCTGGATGAGCGTGCAGTGGTGGCTGTGAGAGTGGGCGAACGCAACATCCGTTCGATTCCTGCCCTCTTTATCCAGGACGGTCATGTGGTGGATAGCCTGAAGGGCACCATCGCAGTGCTTGGCGATGCCGGGTACACGGATGAGGAGCTCATCGTGTGGCTTTTCACTCCGGACGAGTCGCTGCGTGGCCGTCCTGTCGACGCGCTCCGCGAAGGGCGCAAAACTGAAATCCGACGCAGGGCTCAGTCGCTTGCCTGGTAAGGGCCGCCTGCCTTAAATACAGTGGTGCCGATCAGCTTGCTGA
>NZ_JBYSXD010000065.1:0-9063 GCF_058781865.1 Arthrobacter sp. FW306-1B-F12A | reverse complement strand
CCCCCCCCCCCCCCCCCCCCCCCCCCCCCCCCCACCACTGTATTTAAGGCAGGTATTTAGACTGCCCTTAACGCGGAATTATGAAAGAGTTCACGCGGCCCGGCTGACGGCGGCTTCGGCCAACTGCCTGAGCGCGGTGAGGGGGAGGTCCGCCAGGGGGAGGCGTTCCAAGGCCTCGAAAGCTTCGTTGCTGAGTTCCTCGATCATCGCCTCCGTGGCTTCGAGCGCTCCGCAATCCACAATGATCCGCCTGATTTCGGCGACCTCGGCCTCTCCAAGGTCCTGCCGTCCGAGCATCGTATCGATGTAGCTCGAATCATCCGCAGCGGCCTGGTTGATGGCGAATCCCACCAGGACCGTCCGTTTGCCTTCGCGGAGGTCGTCTCCCGCGGGCTTTCCAGTAGTCCCGGGATCCCCGAACACTCCCAAGACGTCGTCGCGGAGCTGGAATGCTTCACCAAGGGGCAACGCGAAAGCGGAATATCCTTGCAGGAGCTCTTCGCTGCCACCGGCCAAGGCGCCCCCAAGGGCCAAGGGGTGTTCCGTTGAGTACTTCGCCGACTTGAAACGGATGATGGACTGGGCGCGATCGACGGCACCCGCGCGGTCCCGCACCGGACCCGCGACTTCCTCGAGGATGTCCAGGTATTGGCCGGCCATGACCTCGGCGCGCATCAGGTTGAAGATCCGCCGCGCAGCCGTGCCGGAAGCGGCCCTGCTGCCGATCTCCGTGAACGCCTCCTCGCTGAACGACAAGCAGAGGTCTCCGGTGAGAATCGCGGCCGCGTGTCCGAAGCGTTCGCTGTCCAGGGCCCAGCCCTCGCCCTCATGGAGCTGGCTGAACCGCTTGTGCACACTCGGACCGCCGCGACGTGTATCAGAGCGGTCGATGATGTCATCGTGAATCAGGGCTGCGGCCTGGAAGAGTTCCAAAGCGCAGCCGGCCGTGATGATGTCGGGATGTGCGGACTCACCTCCGGCACCCCGCCACCCCCAGTAGCACATCAACGCCCGGAGCCGTTTGCCACCGGTCACAAGGCTCGTGATTGAACCCATGAGGGGAGCGACATCGGGGGAGATGGTGGCCATCGTTTCTTGTTGCACCCCAAGGAAACCGTTGAGTTTGGCGGCGACATCGGCCACAAAACGGCTCTGCTCCGAACCCAGGCTCTCCGCGGTCACTTGATTGACCCGGCGGCCACGTTGGCACCGATGGTGAACGTGGATTTGCCCGCGGTTTCCACCACCGAGATATTCACTGTTTCATTGTCGCCACGCAGGAAGTCCTTTGATTTGATACTTCCCACGGTGCTTCCGGGGACTTCCTTGAAGCCTTGCGCCGTGAGCGCGGAGGTATAAAAGGCCACAACTGCGTCAGACGGGGACGCAATGGTGCCGACCAAGGCCACCGACGCCGGCGAGGAGTTCTTGTCGAAGCTGCTGGATTCCACAGCCGCCCTGGGCATCAAGGGAATCAGTTGCTGCGGGAATCCCTGGACCAGGGAGCCGACTGCCGCCGAAGCTCCTGAGGCAGCCGTGGACGCGGTGGCCTGTGCCGGACTTGCCGAGGCAGTGGCCGCCCCGGACGATGTTGGCGCCGCCCCTTGGGATGTCGTGCCTGCCGGGGACGACCCGCAAGCCGAGATGGTCAACGCGACGCCCGTGGCCAACAAGGCCAAGCTGACGGGTTGAGGCTTTCCAAAGAGCTTCACAGGGATTTCCTCCTGGGGACGACGCCGGATGCTGCCTCCAGTTTAGGGCGCCGGATGCGGCCACCAGTAACCAGTGCCGCGGCATAGGATTTCCTTGTGAGACCACAAGCAGAGAACAACGGGCGGGGCCCCGGACAGGAATTCGCCCCGGATCCCGCTGCCCTGCGGGAACTGAGGCGCACCAGCATCCTCCACGTGGACATGGATGCCTTCTTTGTCTCGGTGGAATTGCGCACCAGGCCTGAACTCAAGGGGAAACCCGTCATTGTCGGTTTTCCGGTGGATCGCTCCGTTGTGCTGTCCGCCTCCTACGAAGCGCGCGCGCTCGGTGTGAAGTCTGCCATGCCCATGGCCAACGCCATGCGGATGTGCCCCAACGCGGTCATCATCGAACCCCGCCATAGCCTCTACTACGAGGTGTCCCGGCAATTGATGGGAATATTCGAATCGATAACGGACCTCGTGGAGCCCTTGAGCGTCGACGAGGCGTTCCTGGATGTCGGTGGCGCAATCAGGCGGCTTGGTCCGCCTCTCCAGATCGGCCATCTGATCCGGAGCCGCGTTGCCTCCGAGCTAGGGATCACTGCGTCCGTGGGAATAGCCACCAACAAGTTCGTTGCCAAAATCGCATCTACGCGCTGCAAACCCGACGGACTGCTGCTCATTGAGGAGGGGCAGACCGTAGCCTATTTGCACAGCCTGCCCGTGAACGCCTTGTGGGGAGTCGGGGCCAAGACCGCCGACGTTCTGGCCAGGCTGGGGATCCGTACCGTCGCTGACGTTGCGGCCACGCCGCTTGCTTCCTTGAAAAAGGTCCTGGGAGCTTCGGGCGAGCACGTCCACCGATTGTCGATGGGCTTGGATCCCCGGCCGGTCACGCCTATCCGGCTCGAGAAGAGCATAGGTTCCGAAGAAACGTTCGCTGTCGACACCCCGGATGACGCGCTCCTCCATCGCGAGTTGCTGAGGCTCTCCCACCGAACCGCGTCACGGCTCCGGACAGCCGGAATGCTGGCCCGGACCATCGCGCTGAAGTTGCGCTATGCCGATTTTTCGACAATCAGCCGGAGCAAGACAATGCATACGCCGGTCGATAGCGCCCAGTTGATCTATCAGGTGGCGAGCCAGTTGCTGGAGTCCTTGGGGGAGCGGCCCATGAGTGTGCGCCTTATAGGAGTCCGGGCCGAGCAGCTCGAAGCGGCGGAACACGCCTCGCTGCAGTTAAGCTTCGATCGCAGGGACGACAACTGGCGGGCGGCTGAACAGGCGCTTGACCGTGTCACCGAGCGATTCGGCAGCAAGACTGTCCTTCCGGCGACGCTTTTGGAGCCGCACGCGGAGCCCGACAGGCCGGGTTCTCCCTAGGCTTCGAAGGGCCCACGAGTGCCCTCCGGCGTGTCTTTCAGAACAGCGGCCAACAAACTATCCTAGAGATACACAGATTTAGACCGTCTGGATAAATTGCCATGTTGCGTCTGTTCCGTGAGACCGTGTTCACAAGACCCGGTCTTCGGGAACCCTTTTTTGGGTTCGTCCGTTCAAGGGAACAGAGGCAACGGCCGCGGCGTATCCAGACGCTGGCCGACTAAAGGAGGTCGCGATGCCCCTATCGGAGCACGAACAGAAGCTCCTCGAGCAACTCGAGAAGCAACTGCATGAGGACGATCCGAAGTTTGCCAATTCAATGGGCTCTGACCCCATTCGTTCATGGTCGACCAGGCACATCGTTATTGGCGTTCTAGGCACTATCGCCGGAATTCTCTTGTTGTTGGTAGGTGTGTCCTTGCAGAACATCTTCCTTGGCGTGCTGGGCTTCATCGTGATGGGCGCCGGCGTCTACTTTGCCACCCTGAGAAGGGCAGCTGGCGGGAAGTCGAAGAGCGCCAAGCCGGGCAAGTCGAAGAACTCGTTCATGAGCAACCTCGAAGAACGCTGGGACGAGCGCCGCCGCGGCGAGGAGAGCTGAGCGCTCCACCAAGGGGCTTGGCCTCCACTCGGAAGCCGAGTCCTCCACATTGCACCACCAGGCTCCGGCCTGATTGCGAAAAGACCCGAATATCGGGTCTTTTCGCATTTAACGCCGCGCTCGCACGCCGAGCGAGCCCGTCGGCGCGACTTCCATGCCGCCGTCGTGCGCTTCCCTGCAGCGCCGCGGCAAAGTCTCCTCCACCACCAACCACCCCTGAGATCCACGCGTTTTCAGGCTCCTGCATTCGAATGTGGGGCAGAAACACGCCGGATTGCGTTGACTGTGGGGGCTTGTGGAGTAAAGTGGAGCAAGTAAGAGGGTAGTGGCGGCGTGGGGCAGGTACGGGCACCTTTACGGATGGGGGCGGTGGGCCAGTGTTTCTTGGCACGCATTCTCCCCGTCTGGACGAAAAGGGCCGGATCATCCTTCCCGCCAAGTTCCGCGAGGAACTTGCTGACGGCTTGGTGCTCACAAGGGGCCAGGAGCGTTGCATCTACGTCTTCAGCCAGCGGGAATTCGAACGTATTCACGAGTCCATGCGGGAGGCCCCCATCTCCTCCAAGCAGTCACGTGACTACATCCGGGTTTTCCTGTCCGGAGCCTCTGACGAGGTACCTGACAAGCAGGGGCGCGTGACGATTCCGCCGGCGCTCCGGAGCTACGCAGGTCTTGAGCGGGAATTGGCGGTCATTGGCGCCGGAACCCGTGCGGAGATCTGGGATGCCCAGGCTTGGGATGAGTACCTGGCCGAGAAGGAAGCCGCCTTCTCGGAGACCGACGACGACAACCTTCCCGGGTTCATTTAGAAACCGGGACAGGAAGCAGCAATGCTTCTTGGACGGGATCTCCAGCCGCCCATCACATAGTTTTCCTGGCTCACCTTCCCCGGAGCCAGGCGGACGCTGCGATAGGCGCGGATGGGGATCCGGCTCAAGAAGCGACCCGCCCGACTGACAGACGAACGAATCAGCTCTGAGGAGGCCGCATGGAGGAGCAAGACGCGCCAAAACCCACCTCGGAGCGACATGTACCGGTCCTGAAGGACCGGTGCATCAATTTGTTGGCACCAGGTTTTGAGGCCGCCCGCAACCGTGGCGAAACGCCCGTCGTCATCGACGCCACGCTGGGAATGGGTGGCCACTCCGAAGCGATGCTCCAGCGGTTCCCCGATCTGCATCTTGTTGGGATAGACCGGGACGAAGAGGCCTTGGCCCTTGCCGGTGAGCGCCTGCGACCCTTCGCGGCCCGCACCGACCTGGTACATGCCGTCTACGACGAAATCGAAGATGTCATCGCAGACCTCGGAATCCCGGAAGTGCACGGCATCCTCATGGATCTGGGTGTGTCTTCCCTCCAATTGGACGAGCGGGAGCGCGGCTTTGCCTACTCCTACGACGCCCCGCTGGATATGCGGATGGACACGAGCCGCGGCCAGACCGCTGCCGACGTCGTCAACAACTATTCCGAAGAAGACCTGGTGCGGATTATCCGCAAGTGGGGCGAAGAGAAGTTCGCCGGCAGGATCGCAAACCGCATCGTCACGGCGAGGGCGATCAAGCCCTTCGCCACCACCGGTGAACTCGTCGAGCAGATCCGCGGAGTTGTTCCTGCGGCCGCTGCGAAGTCCGGCGGGCATCCGGCAAAGCGGACTTTCCAGGCCTTGCGGATTGAAGTCAACGAGGAACTCGACGTCCTGGAGAGGGCAGTGCCTGCCGCTCTCGCGGCCTCGGCAATGGGCGGACGAGCAGTAGTGATGTCGTACCACTCACTCGAGGACAAGATCGTCAAATCGGTCTTCCAATCCCGGTCCAAGTCATCGGCCCCGCTCGGCTTCCCCGTGGAGCTGGAAGAACATAAACCGGAATTCAAGACCCTGACCAAGGGCACGGAAGTGCCCACACCTGAAGAAATCGCCGAAAACCCGCGTGCGGCATCTGCCCGCCTGCGGGCCGTGGAACGCATCAAAGCGAGGAGAACAGCATGAGCACCGCTGCCGCGAAGATCCTGCCGACCACGGTGGGGAACACCGCGCGTGCCCTGCCCGCCCGGGGACCGGAACGCGACACGACCCGGAAGGCGCGGACGCCGCTCTCGCTTGTACAGAGTGTTCCCGGACGACGGCGGACTCCGTTCGTCGTCTTTTGCTTCGGCGTGCTGGCGGCAGCCCTGTTGACTGTCCTGGTGCTCAACATCTCCGTTTCCACGGCACAATACGACCTTGTGAAGCTCAGGAATGACGCCGCGTCCCTGAACAAGCAGAACCAGGATCTGACACAGCAGGTCCAGAACTACCAGGCTCCCCAGAATCTTGCCGCCAAGGCCGCAGAATTGGGAATGGTAGCTTCCACTGCCACGGGACAGATCGATCTGGACAACTTGACAGTCACAGGAAAGGCCACGCCGGCAACCAAGGGACAGAATCCCGGTGCCGTCATCGCTGCCCCTGCGGTCGCAGGCCAGTCGAGCGTCACACCTTCGGCACCCGCCAAGAACGATTCACTGGATAGCCGCAAGCCCAACGGGGCCGCCGACTCCACGCCGGCCAAACCGCAGGCGCCCGTGGCTCCTGCGGCACCCAAGCCGCCGGTTGTGGATCTCCACGGTGGTTCGGTCCCCGCTCCACAGCAGAAGGTACCCGGGCAGTAGCGTCCAGCCGACCTGATTTCAGGTAAACAGCAAGGCAAGCAGCAAGGAATCGACGTGGTGCAAAATACCGGCAAATCGAAGAACAAGAGAACGCCGGCGGCGAAGAAGCGCCTGCGCCTCGGCCTCGGAATCATGCTGACGTTGTTGCTGGTGGTTGGGGGCAAGCTGTTCCTGGTCCAGGGACTCGACGTCGGCGGAATGGCCGAGGCTGCTTACAACAACCGGCTGACCACCACCGTCCTGCCCGCCGAACGCGGCAAGATCCTTGACGCCAACGGCACCGTGCTGGCCAGCAGCGTGATCCGCTACAACATCGTGGTCGACCAGACCGTCAACACCAACACCTCTGAGTTTTCGCGCTACAACACGCAAACCCAAGCCATCGACACGATCTCGAGGACCCAAGGGATAGCAGAACTTTCCAGCGCCCTGGGCATGGACGTCAGCCAGGTAACGCAGGCAGTGACCGGCGACAAGAAATACAACATCGTGGCCAAGGAAGTGAAGCCCGATCTCGAAGACCGGATTTCCCAACTGCATATCCCCGGTATCGTCTCCGAGGGCATCAGCAAGCGCGTCTATCCAAACGGCAGCGTCGCGGGTGGCATTATCGGCTTCCTCAAGGACGGCACCACGGGCCAAGCCGGACTTGAGCAGACCCAGGACGACCTCCTGCGCGGCAAAGACGGCAAACGCGTCTTTGAGATCGGCGCCGACGGCCTCCGTATCCCCGTGGCAACCGATCTGCTGACCCCGGCCGTCAACGGCAAAGACGTCAAGCTGACGCTGAACACGGACATCCAGTACTTTGCGCAGCAGGCCATCCAGACCCAGGTCAACCAGCTCAATGCCGAGTGGGGATCGATCGTCGTCGAGGACATCAAGACCGGGAACCTCATTGCGATGGCGGACACGAATGCCCCGGATCCCAACGACCCGGGCAAAGTGGCGGCCGCGGACCGCGGCGTGCGGTCAGTGACGGCTGCCTATGAGCCTGGCTCGGTGGAAAAGATGATTACGGCGTCGGCCGCGATCAATGAAGGAAAGTCCAGCCCGCTGGACACTGTCACCATTCCGCCGGCTTTGACCATCGACGGTCAGACTTTTACCGATGCGTTCGACCATGGAACCGAGCAGAGGACCCTTGCCGGCATCCTTGGATATTCGATGAACACAGGTACCGTGATGATCGGCAGCCGCCTGAGCAAGCAACAGCGTTACGACTACCTCACCCGCTTCGGTATCGGGCAAGCTCCGGACATTGGCCTTCCCGCCGAAACCTCAGGCATCCTGGCCAAGCCCGATCAATGGGATGACCGCCAGCAATACACCGTGCTGTTCGGCCAAGGCGTTTCACAGTCAACGCTGCAGACCGTCCGGGCGTACCAAAGCATTGCCAACGACGGCGTGATGCTGCAACCGCGGCTAATCGACGGCTACGTCGGAGCCGACGGAGCCGAGGAGAAAGTGCCTGCCAAGGATTCCCAGCAAGTCGTTACCAAGGAAACCGCGCAGCAAGTGCGGGACATCCTGGAGAGCAACGTCACCATGGGCGAAGTGAAAGATGCAGCCATCGACGGATACCGGGTGGGCGCCAAGACAGGTACGTCCCAGGCACCGCGTGAAGATGGCCTCCCTGGCTTCGATGGCTACACCGCGTCGATCGTGGGCATGGCGCCGATGGACAATCCGCGCTTCATCGTGGAGGTCGTCCTCCAGCGGCCCAAGGGCAGCATTTACGGCATCACCCAAGGACCGATTTTCCGCTCGGTCATGGGCCAGGTCCTGCGTACCTACAACGTCCCGCCGTCCACCGGCACGCCGGCGCGGTTCCCCCAGTACGCCAAATAGGGCCAGCACGGCAAGTAGTTCAGTTTCGCCAAGTAAGCTTGTTGGGCATCTGTCCGGCCACATTTCGATCCAACCATGCCGTTCGCGGGAGCCCTGAGGGTTCCCGTGCGGCCAGTTTTACGAGTACCAACGGAGACCACCTTGTCAGAGCAGAATGATGCCGTATCGATCCCTACAGGGAACCCGCCGGCTACCGACAAACCCGGCTTCCGTCCAGCCGTCGTGGCGCCTGTTCCCCTGGAAGCCGTCGCCTCGTCCCTCGGAATCGCGCTGCCGCCGGACTCCGCCGCCACGTCGGTGACGGGTGTGTCCCTCAACTCGCGCACCGTCGAGCCGGGAGACTTGTACCTGGCGCTGCCCGGTGCCACGCGCCACGGGGCCGACTTTGTCAGCCAAGCGGTGGCAGCCGGTGCCGTGGCCGTCTTGACCGATGAGGACGGCGCACGTCAATTGGCCCTTGAGGATCTTGCTGTTCCCGTTCTGATCGTCGGCAATCCCCGCGCAGCCGTCGGTTCACTCGCGGCCCTCGTTTATCGAAGCCAACCACTGGATGGGGTTTCGCCGACGCTTTTCGGTGTAACCGGTACGAACGGCAAGACGACGACGACGTATTTCATCAACTCCCTGCTCCGCGCCTTGGGCATGAACCCGGGATTGATCGGGACGATTGAAATTCTTGCGGGGGGTGAGGCCATCCCGAGCCTGCTGACCACGCCGGAATCAACGGATGTCCATGCCTTGCTCGCCCTCATGCGCGAACGCGGGCTGGAGGCGGCTTCCATGGAGGTCTCCTCCCATGCCCTGTCGTTCCACAGGGTCGACTCGGTGACGTTCGACGTTGCCGGCTTCACCAACCTGACACAGGACCACCTCGATCTCCACGGA
>NZ_JBYSXD010000064.1:0-21006 GCF_058781865.1 Arthrobacter sp. FW306-1B-F12A | reverse complement strand
GATATGGGGGGTTGTGGGCCTGGGGTTGGGCGCGGTTGGTGAGCGAGGGTTTGCCGGTTTGGCCTTGTATCCGAGCGAGCGTCCGGGAAAAAGGGCACATAGGTGAGCGGGCGTCGGGGACGGGTGAGGGAGCCGTAACACGAATGTGACGCTTGACACGTGTTAGGTGATGGATTTACGCTACCTAACACGTGTTAGGAAGGAATTGGACATGGCAGGAAGCAATGGGAAGTTGCGTGAGATCTCACGCAGGACGGCCCTTGGTGCCTTGGGTGCGGGAATTGTCGGAGCAACAGTGGCGTCGTGGCCGCGGTTGACCGGCATGGACATCCCGGGCCGCGGGGACAACAGCCTTAGCATCGCCATCTTGGGAACCGCAGCGGACGCAGCCGCCCGCCAGCGGGTCATCGATGCGTTCGCGAAAGTGCACCCGGAAATCAAGGTGAAGGTCCAGGCCATCCAGGCCGCGGACTGGAAGGACTTCTTCACCAAGATCCTCACCATGGTGGCAGCAGGAACGCCACCGGATGTGGTCTACGTGGCCACGGAAGGTGCCCAGCTCTTCGCCGAGAAACTGGCGCACCCCTTGGACGAGTACCTTCGCCGCGACGCCGCGGACATGAAGGAGTACTTCGCGGACGTCCACCCGAGCCTCGTGGAGGCGTTCATGTACAAGGGCAGCCTGTTCCAGCTTCCCATCGACTGGAACGCCGCCAACATGTACTACAACACCTCGGCGCTCCAGCAAGCCGGACTCGAACGTCCTGCGGATAACTGGACCCAGGTGGATTTCCGGAGCACTTTGGCTTCGATGCGCAAAGCGAGGCCGCAGGACTTCACTCCGTACTACTGGACCAACAGGCTCTTCGGTGGCGTGGTGCCCTGGCTCTATGCCAACGACACCAGCTTCCTCAAGGAATCCAAGTCCACCGGCGGCGAATGGCTCTGGGACAGCTTCTACGCCCAGGATCCGTCACGCGGGCTGCGCTCCGGCGGCTACCAGTGGCTTGAGCCCAACGCGGATGACCCGCGGGTGTACGAATCGTTCGACTACCTCCGCGGCCTCGTCAAGGATGGCCTCGGCGTTCGTCCCGAGGAGGGTGGCGGAAATTCACTCGTCGGGCTGTTCGCCTCCAACAGGATCGGCATGACCCCGGCCGGCGGCTACTGGGTGGAAGGCCTCCACGAAGCCGGAATGAAGGAAGACGGCTTCGACGTCCAGTTCTTCCCGCGGTGGCGCACCCAGCGGCACCAGTTCGGCACTGCCGGCTACGCCATCATGAAGACCGCCAAGGACAAGGACGCGGCGTGGGAGTGGCTCAAGTTCGCTTCCAGCCTGGAAGCCATGCGCTTGGTCTTCCCGACGCCGAACACCACCCCGGCGCGCCGTTCCATGGTCAACGAGCAGTTGTACGCCGGACGCGGACCCAAGCACTGGAAAGTCTTCTACGACACCCTCGACAAATTCCCCACCACAGGTCCCATTCCGGCACCGCCCCAGCAGGCCGCCGTCGAGACCGCCCTGATGAAAAACGTATCCCTGGCCGTCAGCGGTGATGAGAACCAGCTCAAGCAGGCCCTCGCCTCCATGCAACGCGACCTTGAGATCGCCTTGAGGAGGCAGGCATGAGCACGGCAACAACGGGCACGTCCACCAAACGCCGCAACGGCGCGGGGCCCAAGCGCCGCAACGGCGCCGGAACCGGGGGCGACACAACCGGGAGACAGCGTCAGCGCTGGCTGCCCTGGGCGTTCCTCGCTCCCACCATCCTTGGCATGGGGCTGTTCACGCTCGTGCCGATCGTTGCATCGGTGGTCCTCGCCTTCTTCCGCTGGGACATTATTTCGGCGCCAAGTTTCGTCGGGTTCGACAACTTCGCCGAAGTGGTCCAGGACCCCACGGTGCGCGTCTCGTTCCTGAACACCATCCTGTTCGTGGTGGTCGCCGTCGCGCTTCAGCTCGGCCTCGCTCTAGCACTGGCGATCATGGTGCAGGAGAAGCTCCCGGCCTGGCTTCGTGTCTTCTTCCGCAGCGCCTTCTTCTTCCCGCTGATCCTGTCCGCGGCGTCGGTGTCCATCTTCATGCGCTACCTGTTCAACGAACAGTTCGGCGTGGTCAACTGGCTCTTGTCCTTCGTCGGCATCCCCGCCGTCCCGTGGCTGACGACGCCGGCCGGTTCTGCCGCCGTCGTGATCCTCGTGTACGTGTGGCAGAACTTCGGGTTCTCGTTCCTGTTGTTCATCGGCGGACTGGCGTCCATCCCCACCGAAACGTACGAGGCCGCGTCGATCGACGGCGCCACGGGCTGGCGCAAGCACCTCCACGTGACGCTGCCCCTCCTGAGCCCCACCACCTTGGTGGCGTCCGTCATGGCGATCATCAACGCCCTGCAAGTGTTCGACCAGCCCTACGTCCTCACCCGCGGCGGCCCAGGCGACGCCACGCGCACCGCAGTGATGGTGATCTTCGAGTCCGCGTTCCAGCGCCTCGAGTTCGGCCAGGCCTCGGCGATCGGCGTCATCCTCACGCTGATCATCATGGCCATTACCGCCGCCCAGTTCCGGCTCAGCAAACGATTCGTCTTCTACCAGTAAGGCCCGCCATGACTACAACCTCAACCCAGCGCGCCGCCGTCGATCGCTTGGCTCCCCAGCGGCCCGCGCCGCGAAAGAAGCGGAACTGGAGCATGGCGGGACGAATCGTGCTGCTCCTGATCGCGTCCGTTTTCATCCTCGGTCCGGTGCTGTGGACCCTGTCCACCTCGCTGCGGCCGCCGGCGGAATCGTTCCAACTGCCGCCGTCGTTCCTTCCCCTCAACCCCGATTTCTCGTCGTACGACCAGGTCTTCAAGCAGCTCAACATCATGCTTCTGGTCCTCAACAGCGCCCTCGTGACGGGACTGATCGCCGTCGGGCAGATGTTCACGGCGGCGCTCGCCGGTTACGCGTTCGCGAACCTCAAGTTCCGCGGCCGCGGGGCACTGTTCTCGATTGTGCTGGCCACCATGATGGTCCCGGCGCAGGTGACGATCGTTCCGGTCTTCATGCTGATCCGCGGCATCGGCCTGTCCGACACGCTCCTCGCGCTCATCCTTCCGGCGATCCCGACGGCGTTCGGCACCTTCCTGATGCGGCAGTACTTCCTGGGGCTGCCAAGTGATTTGGGCGAGGCCGCCGCGATCGACGGCGCCTCGCCGTGGCGCACGTTCCGTTCCGTGTATGCGCCGCTGGCGATGCCGGGCATGGCGATCGTCGGCATCCTGGCTTTCAACTACCACTGGAACGAGTTCTTCCGCCCGCTCATCCTGACCATCTCCGAGCAGAACTTCACGCTCCCGCTGGGCCTGGTGTCGCTGCAGGGCAACCTGGGCACGGGCAGCATCTCCGTGGTGCTGGCAGGCGTGATCCTCTCCATGATTCCCGCCCTGGTGGTGTTCATGTTCGGCCAGCGCGCCTTGCGTGACGGACTCACCGCCGGCACCGGCAAATAGCCTCTACTTCCCTGAAAGGACTTCGATGACGGACCTCATTTCGTCCACCCCTGCACTCGCCGCGGCGGCCACCCACCCGGACCCGGCTTTCCCGCGCTTCCACCCGCGGCCGGCGCACGGCTGGATCAACGACCCCAACGGCGTCAGCTACATCAACGGCCGCTACCACGTGTTCTTCCAGTTCAACCCGGAATCGGCACGGCACCACCGGATCCAGTGGGGCCACGTGAGCTCCCCGGACCTGGTCCACTGGGATGAACACCCCGTCGCGCTGCGCCCCCAGGATGGCGGGCCGGACGAGTTCGGCTGCTGGACCGGCGTAGTGACCGACGACGGCGGTGTCCCCACCGCTGCGTACTCCGGCGTGCGGGGCGATGGTGGTCACTCGCAGGTGGTGATTTCCCGGGGCTCGGCGGACCTGGTGTCCTGGGAACAGGATGGCCACATTGCCGCTTCCATGCCGGACGACGGCCTTGTCACGGCCGTGCGCGACCCCTTCATCTTCCACTTCAACGGCAAGCGCTACGCCATGCAGGGCGCCGGGCTGGCCAATGGACATGCTGCTTTGCTGCTGTACACGGTGGAGGACATGTCCGACTGGAAGTACCAAGGCATTTGGCTGACCACGGAAAACCCGGTGGCGGCTGCGCAGACGCCGGCTGAGATCTGGGAGTGCCCGCAACTGGTCCGTGTGCCGTCTGACGAGGCGGCGTCCGACGGGGACGACACCTGGGTCATGATGTTCTCCCTGTGGCTCTCCGGGGATGACCACGAGCACGCAAACGGAGTCGGCCACCTGATCGGCTCGCTGGCCGAGGACCCGTCTACCGGGCTGCCGGTTTTCGTCCCGCGTTCCGGCGGCAGGTCCGACCTTGGCAGGGACTTCTATGCTCCGCAGATTGTCCAGCTGGACTCTGCGTCTTCGTCCGGCTCGGAGTCGGAGCCGCGTGCCCTGCTGTGGGGATGGGCTAACGAAGGCCCGGGTCGTGATGGCCGGCGTGGCCGTTCGCAGGACGAGATCGACGCCGCAGGCTGGGCGGGCGTCTTAACCCACCCGCGCTTCCTCTCGGTTGAGGACGGCGCATTGGTGGTTGCTCCGGCGCCGGAGGTGGACGCTTACCGGGGTCCTGTCCTCGCGGCCGGGGCTTCCGGGGCCGTTGACTTGCCGCCGTTTGCCGAGGCAGTTGTGACGGCTGGGACTGTTGCTGGAGCCGGTGAGGTTCGGCTGGTCCTGGCCTCCGGCGCGGAACGGCAAGTTGTGTTTGCAGGGCCGTTGTCCGAGGGCGAGGAACTCCGCATCTTCGTGGATGCTTCCTTGGTGGAGGTGTATCGGACAGGTTCCGTCGCCACGACACTCCGCGCCTACCCTGCGGCCGGGGAAGCATGGATCCTTGAGCTTCCCGAAGGTGCGGCCGCGGAGGTCTGGGAACTGAAGCTGCCGGAATAGGCGGCAGGCCGCCGTCGGGCACTCAACTTTTGACCACTTTTGGCCGGTGCTGCAGTCCGGGATCCCCGTATTTCCGCGGATTCCCGGGCGGCGGCCCGGCCAAAAGTGGTCGGATCTAGAGAGCGGGTACGGGCCCGGTGGACTCACGGACCACCAAACGGCAGGGGACCATGGTTTCCAAGCCGCCGTTGGCCTCGAAACCGCCGCCGCCGCCCGTCGTCGGACGCCGTGCCGGGTTCTCAATCTGCCCAAGCAACATGCTCATCGCGGCCGCGCCCATTTCGCGCAAGGGAAGCGCCATGGTGGTGAGCGCAGGGACCATGGTGGCCGCGATGCGGAACTCGTCGTCGTAACCCATAATCGAGAGGTCGCGCGGTACGGAAAGGCCCAGCCGCGCCGCAGCCAGGGCGACGCCGATGGCGAGTCGATCGTTCGCGCAGACAATCGCCGTCGGCCGCTCGGTGGCGGAGAGCAGGCCCATGGCGCCGTGGAAGCCGTCGTTGATGTCCCAACCGGCCATGAACACGCGGTCTTCGCGGACCGGGATGGCGGCCTTGGCCATGGCCTCCCGATGCCCCACGATGCGCAGGGGCACAGCCGGTGAGGTGGCGGCCCCGGCGAGGAATGCGATATCGCGATGGCCCAGCTGCAGGAGGTGCTCTGTGGCTTCCCGACCGCCGGAAACTTCGTCCGGGATCACGTGGTGCAGCCGTGGGGCGGGGCTGCTGTCGTAGCAATTGGCGAGGACAGAGGGGACCCGCAGCATGCCCTGGGGGACGTCGAGCGGCTTCAAACCGACCGTGACGTACATCAGCCCGTCCACTTGCCGGTCCAACAGGGTCTCGACGGCGCTCTCGTCACGGGAGGCGTCGCGCTCGGTGTCCATCACGACGGTGACGAAGCCGTGGGCGCGGGCGACGTCGTCGGCGCCGCCGATGATGTTGCCATCGAACGGGCTCACCACCACCTCGTCCGACACGATGCCGATCACGCGCGTTCGCTGGTTCCGAAGGCTCAGGGCGATGGGGTTGGGGGAGTAGTTCAGGTCCGCTGCGGCCTGCCGGATGCGGTCCTGGCTTTCCTTGGCCACGTTGCCGTCTCCCCGGCCGTTGAGCACCAGCGACACCGCACTCCGCGAGACGCCCGCCCGTTTGGCGACGTCGAGTGCTGTGGCCTTGCGCTGCATGCGGGCTCCTCCGGCTGTGGTTCCGATTCTTGCTGCATTCTACCTAACGCGTGTGAGGAGTGGTTCCGGTCCACGTTCCCCGCGTTCCCCAGCCCGACGCTCGCTCACATATATGGCCTTCCAGCCGAACGCTCGCTCACATCATGAGCGAGCGTCGGCCGAAAACACCCCAAAGGTGAGCGAGCGTCCGGAGGGGCGCGCGTGCCACGCCGGCCCCACGACGCCGGGCGGGCCCACGACGCCGGGGGCCCCACGACGCCCGGCGGCCCCACGACGCCGGGCGGCCCCACGACGCCCTAGGAACCGACCCGGCGCCGCCCCACGCTACAGTGAAACCATGCCTCCGTTCCCCACCCTCGACGAGCTCCTTGCCACCACAAAAGTGGTCAGCCTGCCGATGCGGGTCAAGTTCCGGGGAATCACCGAGCGCGAGACCCTCCTGTTCCGCGGACCGGCCGGATGGGGCGAATTTTGTCCGTTCCCTGAGTACGGCGACGCCGAGGCCGCGCGCTGGCTCGCCGCCGCCGTCGAAGCCGCATGGCAGGGTTTTCCGCCGCCGCTGAGGGACACCATTCCCGTCAACGCGACCGTCCCCGCCGTGCCGGCCGCCCGGGTGCCAGAGGTCCTGGAGCGCTTCGGCCGCGTGGACGCCGTCAAGGTCAAGGTCGCCGAGCGCGGGCAGGAACTGGCCGACGACGTCGCGCGCGTCACCGCAGTCCGCGACGCCCTGCCGGACGCCGCGATCCGGGTGGACGCGAACGCAGGCTGGGACGTGCCGCAGGCGGTGGAGGCACTTGGGCGGCTATCCGCCGTCGGGCTCGAGTATGCCGAGCAGCCCGTGCCGCAGATCGAGGGCCTTGCCGAAGTCCGCCGGCGGCTCGTGCAGCAGGGCACGCCCGTGCTCATCGCCGCCGACGAATCCGTGCGCAAGGAAGACGATCCCCTCAAGGTGGCCCGCGCGGGCGCGGCGGACCTGATCGTGGTCAAGGTGGCGCCGCTCGGGGGAGTGCGGCGCGCGCTGGACATCGTGGCGCAAGCCGGGCTTCCCGCCGTCGTGAGCTCGGCGCTGGACACCTCGGTGGGGATCCGCGCGGGGCTCGCGCTCGCGGCTGCGCTGCCGGAGCTGCCGTACGCGTGCGGGCTGGGGACTGTCCGGCTGTTCGCCTCGGACATCACGCATGATCCGTTGGTGCCCGACGACGGCGCGATCCGGGTCCGCGAAGCCGTCGCCGACGAGGGGCTGCTGGAGCGGTATGCGGCTCCCGCAGAACGTCGCGACTGGTGGCTGGACCGGCTCCGTCGCGTGCACGCACTCCTTGAGGCATAGATTGCTGGGAAAAGTCTGGGAATTCACCGGAACTTAACCGGAGCGTCCTCTCGGATTCCGATAGCGCTGTAAGGGTTGGGAAATCACTCAATCCCCGGAGGTATTTCCCATGTCTGAATCAACCAAGCGCAAGTTCGACTTGCTCCCCATGCTCGGCCATACGAAGGGCAAGCGCAGCCCCGTGACGTGCGCCCTGAAGTGCGACAACGCCTGCTCGGGCGAGGTGTGCAATACGAGTTCCAACGCCTACTTCCGCGACATCGCTTCCGCAGCCGTGTCCCGCCGCGCCGCCCTGGGCTTCGGCGCCGTCGGTGCGCTCGCCGTCGTGCTGGGCGGAAGCCTTTCCGGCAACGTTCCCGGCGGCGCTGGCCTGTCAGCGGCGGCGAAGACGGGCTTCGACAAGGCCAAGCTCAAGTTCGCGCCGATCAAGCCGGTCGATTACACCGTGGACGCGTTCACCGTCCCGGATGGATTCGCGTGGCAGCCGATCATCCGTTGGGGCGATCCGCTCTTCGCAGACTCGCCGGCCTTCGAGCTGAACGGCCAGACCGCGGCAGCGCAGGCCCGACAGTTCGGCTACAACAACGACTACACGGACATCCTGCCCATCCCGGATTCCAAGGACCGCCGTGCCGTGCTCTTCACCAACCACGAGTACACCAACGAGAACATCATGTTCCCGGCAACTTTGGCGGCCGCGGAGGCGCGCGCGATCGGGCGTGCCGCACACGGGCTCACGGTTGTGGAACTTGAGCGCAAGAACAAGAACAAGCCGTGGAATTACGTCAAGGGTGCGCCGCTCAACCGCCGTTTCCTGACCGACACCACCTACGAACTCACCGGACCCGCCGCTGGCACGGACTTGGTGAAGACCATCGACGATCCCTCAGGCCGGAGGATCAAAGGCACCCTCGGCAACTGCTCCGGAGGCACCACTCCCTGGGGCACCATCCTCTCCGGCGAGGAAAACTTCAACGGCTACTTTGTGGCTCCCGGCACCTCGGCGGGCGACAAGCGCTACGGCCTCTCCAACAAGGCAACGGCCCGTAAGTGGGAGCTGGATGAGCCGCGTTTCAACACCAACAACGCCGGCTACGCCAACGAGTCCAACCGCTTTGGCTGGATTGTTGAAGTCGACCCGTTCGACCCCTCCTCCACACCCAAGAAGCACTCCGCCATGGGCCGCTTCAAGCACGAGGGCGCCAACGTGATAGTTGCCGACTCGGGCCACGTGGTGGCGTACATGGGCGACGACGAGCGCTTCGACTACCTCTACAAGTTCGTCTCCAAGGGCAAGTACATGCCCGGCGACTCGGCCGCGGCACGCCGGAGCAACATGGACCTTCTCTCCGAGGGCGACCTCTACGTTGCCAAGTTCACCGGCGACTCTCCGGCGTCGGAGATTACCGGCAACGGCGCGCTTCCCTCCGACGGCGCCTTCGACGGTTCCGGCGAGTGGCTTCCCTTGGTGGTCGACTGCGTCTCCGCAGTTCCGGGCATGTCCGTTCCTGAGGTACTTGTCTACACCCGCCTGGCCGCGGACAAGGTCGGCCCCACCAAGATGGACCGCTGCGAAGACGTCGAACCCAACCTGGCCACCGGCAAGGTCTACGTGGTCTGCACCAACAACTCGGACCGCGGCAAGCCTGGAAAGGAAGGCGCCACCGAGGTCAACCCGCGCACCCTCAACCGGGACGGCCACATCGTGGAAATCACCGAAACCGGTGACCAGACGTCTACGCGCTTCAATTGGACGCTCCTGATGGTTTGTGGAGACCCCGCCAAGAACTCCTCGACCTACTTCTCCGGCTTCCCGGCCGACAAGGTCTCGCCCATTTCCTGCCCGGACAACGTCGCTTTCGATTCGGCAGGCTACATGTGGATCGCCACTGACGGCGCGCCGTCGTCGATCGGGTACGCGGATGGCCTCTTCAAGGTCACGCTGGATGGCAGCGAACGCGGCAAGGTTGAGCAGTTCCTCGCCGTGCCGCGCGACGCCGAGACGTGCGGACCGATCGTGCACGACGACGAGCGGACCGTCTTCGTCGCCGTGCAGCACCCGGGTGAGGAAGGGACGTTCGACGCCCCCCACTCCTTCTTCCCGGATTACGTGGGCGCCGGAGCCGCCCCGGCCGCCGGCCAGGTCCGCGCCCCGCGTCCGTCGATCGTGCAGGTGTTCCGCAAGGACAGCTAGGGGTTTCCGTTCCCCCCTTTCCCGACGCCTTCCCGACCAACGCACCGGCTGACGCCCGCTCACCTATGTGGGTCTTTCGGCCGACGCCCGCTCACGTATGTGGGTCTTTCGGCCGACGCTCGCTCACTCTCTTCAAGGGAGTGAGCGAGCGTTTGGGGTTTTGGCCCTATAGGTGAGCGAGCGTCGGGAGGGAGGCGCCGCTAATAGACTGGTGCGGTGACTTCGCAAGGCTCCCTGAGCTCCCTCGCCGCTGCCCGTATCGCCGTCAAGGCGTTGCTCGACGGCGGTGTGCGGCACGTGGTGGTCTCTCCCGGATCGCGATCGGCACCCATGGCGTATGCGCTCGCCGAGGCCGAAGCGGCCGGGAATGTCCGCCTCCTGGTGAGGATCGACGAACGTTCGGCTGGTTTCACGGCCTTGGGCTTGGCCCTGTCGACGGGAGCCCCGGCGGCCGTCCTGACCACCTCGGGCACCGCCGTCGGGAATCTTTTGCCTGCGGTCATGGAAGCCAACCACGCCGCCGTGCCCCTCGTAGTCCTTTCGGCCGACCGCCCGGCCGAGCTCCACGGCACCGGCGCCAACCAGACCACCATCCAACTCGACCTCTTCGGCGACCACGTTCGCTTCGCCGTCGACATCGCCGCGGGCAGCAACCCGAAGCGGGCCGTCGAGACCGCCATCTACGCGGCCACCGGCGCCCTCGCGGACACGCCGCCCGGCCCAGTGCAGCTCAACCTGGCCTTCCGCGAGCCGTTGGTTCCCGAACCGGGCGAGGCGCTGCCCGCCACCAAGGGCCACGGAGTTTTCCACTACGATTCCGGTCCCCAACCATTGAGCATGCCCCCCGCTCCCTCTGAACTGACCGAGCGGCGGACGGTGGTTTTGGCAGGGCACGACGCCGGTCCGGTCGCCGAGGCGTTCGCCCGCGCCCACGGCCTTCCCTTGCTCGCCGAGCCCTCCTCCAACGCGCGCTTCGGTCCCAACGCGGTCGGCCCGTATCGCCTCATGCTGGACAACTTCGGGCCCGGGTCTGCTCTGCCGATCGAGCGGGTGGTAGTCTTCGGGCGGCCTACGCTGTCCCGGCCCGTCGCCGCCCTCCTGGCCCGCAACGACCTCCCCGCCGCCATGTACGAGCCCGTTCCGGTGGCCTGGTATGAACACGGCCGGCGTCGCGAGGAACGCTTCGATTCCCTGGCTGAACTGGCAGGGTTCGCCGGCCGCGGCTCTGATGATTGGCTCGACGCCTGGCTCCTGGCCGGGGCTGCGGCCCAACACACGCTCGACGGCGTCCTCGAGGCCGAGCTGGCGACCAACGGACCCGCCGTGGGAGCCGTCGTCTGGAAACACGCGCGCGGGCAGCTGGTCCTGGGCTCCTCCAACGGCATCCGCGACGTCGACCTCGCCGGACAGCCCGACCCCGAGCCTCTCGCCACGGTGTTCGCGAACCGCGGCCTCGCCGGCATTGACGGAACTATCTCCACGGCTACGGGAATCGCCCTCGGCGCGGGCCGCGAAACCACCCTCCTCCTGGGAGACGTCACCTTCCTGCACGACGCCGGCGGCCTCCTCCTCGGAGCCGGCGAACCCGGACCGGACCTGCGCATCGTGGTCCTCAACGACGCCGGCGGGGGCATCTTCGGTCTCCTTGAGCACGGCAAGGTGGAGGACGACGGCGGTTACGGCACCGCCGTCGAGCGCCTCTTCGGCACCCCGCACAGCGTGGACATTTCAGCGCTCGCCGCGGCATACGGCGTCGGGCACACCTTGGTGCGTACGACGGCGGAGCTCGCCGCAGTGCTTGCCTCGCCTTTGAAGGGGCGCAGCATCGTGGAGGTACGCACGGACCGGTCTGGGTTGCGTCCCTTGCACGCGCGCATCAAGGCCGCAGTGGCTGCGGCAGTATCCCAGGTGCTCCTCGGGGCGTAGATGTTCGGCCCTGGCGACGCGCAATCTGGCTGACGACACGGAAATGCCCTGACGCGGCTAGATTTCCAGCCGCGTCAGGGCATTTGAGCGTCGCACGTCGCAGCAGGAACTACAGCACGCGGCTGAGGAATTCCTTGGTGCGGGCGTGTTGGGGGTTGGCGATGATTTCGCGGGGGTCACCGGATTCCACCACCACACCTCCGTCCATGAAGGTCAGGCGGTCGCCGACCTCGCGGGCAAAGCCGATCTCGTGGGTCACCACGATCATGGTCATGCCGGACTTGGCCAGGTCCTTCATCACGTTGAGCACATCGCCCACGAGCTCGGGATCAAGGGCGGACGTCGGCTCGTCGAAGAGCATCAATTCCGGTTCCATGGCCAGGGCCCGGGCGATCGCGACGCGTTGCTGCTGGCCGCCGGAAAGCTGAGCCGGGTAGTGGTTGGCTCGATCAGCCAGGCCCACCCGGTCCAACAATTCGAGGGCGGCCTTCTTGGCATCACCCTTGGATTTGCCCTTGACCTGCACGGGCGCTTCCATCACGTTGTACAGGGCGGTCTTGTGGGGGAACAGGTTGAAGCGCTGGAAGACCATGCCGATTTCCCGGCGTTGCGCGGCGATTTCCTTGACCTTCAGGTCGTGGAGGCGGCCGTTGACTTCGCGGTAGCCGATCAGCTGGTCGCCAACGGAAATGCGGCCGGCGCTGATGGTTTCGAGGAGGTTCACGCAGCGGAGCATCGTGGACTTGCCCGAACCGGACGGGCCGATGACAACGGACACTTCGCCCTGGTTGACCGTCAGGTCGATGCCGCGGAGCACATGGTGTTGGCCGTAGTACTTGTGGAGGCCTTCGATCCGCACCAGCGGTTTCTGGGTGGTGATCGTCATTTTGCGTCCTCCTCGGGGAAGTCCATCTTTAAGGACGGCTCAGCTTCGGCGCTCGGTGCCACTGCGGCAGCGGCCTTGGCGGCTGCCGGGTTGATGACGGCCGGGGCCAGGTTGGTGTCCACGCCCTTGCCGTAGTAGGCCTCGATGTAGTGCTGGCCGACCATGAGGAGGCTGGTGATGACCAAGTACCAGATGGCTGCCACGATCAGCAGCGGCACCGGAAGGTAGATCCGGTTGGCCAGGGCGTTGGTCGCGAAGGTCAGGTCCAGGGTGAACGGGACGGCCAGGACCAGGGAGGTGGTCTTGAGCATGCCGATGGTTTCGTTGCCGGTGGGCGGGACGATGATGCGCATTGCCTGGGGCAGGATGATCCGCCACATGATCTTGCCGTTGCCCATGCCCAGGGCTTCGGCGGCTTCGGTCTGTCCCTTGTCCACTGACTTCAGGCCGGCCCGGAAGATCTCCGCCAGATAGGCGGATTCGTTCAGGCCTAGCCCCAGGATCGCCGCAACAAGAGCCGTAATGACGGTGCTCGTGTCCACGCTGAACAGTTCGGGGCCAAACGGCACCCCTGCGCTGATCTTGGGGTAGAGGACGGCGATCAGGCCCCAGAAGACCAACTGGGTGTAGACCGGGGTGCCGCGGAAGAACCAGACCCAGACCCAGCTCGTGTAGCGCAGGACGGGGTTGTCGGACTGGCGCATCACGGCCAGCAGGATGGCCAGGACAATGGCAATGACCATCGAAGCTACGGTCAGGAGAAGCGTCCAGCCAACACCCTGGACGACCTTCACGTCCAGGATGTAGGTGCCCACAACGTCCCAACGGAAGTTGTGGTTCGTGATCACGCTCTGCACCATAAGTGCTAGTACGCCAACGATGACGATGGCGCTGATCCAACGGCCAGGGTGCCTGACAGGCACCGCGTCGTTCAGCACTGGTGCTGCGTGGCCTGGTTGATGATGATCCATCTGTGCACCTGATTTGTTATCGGTGGCGGGAATACTCAAGACTTGACCGCCGGGTTGACCTCGGACTTGGTGATGGCGCCTTCGGCGTTGCCCCAGCCGGTGAGGATCTTCTTGTAGGAACCGTCAGACATGAGCTTGGTCAGGGTCTTCTGGATGACATCGGCGAGGGCGGTGTCCGACTTGGCAACAGCGATGCCCTGGGGAGCGGCGTCGTACACATCGCCGAGCTTCTCAAGCTGTCCGTTGGTCTGCGTCAGGGCGTAACCGATGATGGGGGAGTCGGCTGCCATCGCGTCGATGCTGCCGTTGACGAGACGGGTGGTGACGTCGGTCTGGTTCTTGAGTGTCACGATGTTGATGGGCTGCTTGCCGTCAGCCGCGCACTTCTTGTTGCGGCCGGAGAGGTCCGGGTCTTCCTGGACCGTGCCGGTCTGCACGCCGATGGACTTGCCGCAGACGTCATCCAGGGAGAACTTCTTCGGGTTGCCCTTCTGCACGGCCCACGCGGTGCCGGCGTTGAAGTAGCTGACCATATTAACGGCGCCGAGACGCTCAGGGTTGATGGTGAAGGACGAGATGCCCAGATCGTACTTGGGGCCGAGGGCCGGGAGGATGCCCGTGAATTCGGCGGTCTGCACCTGGACCTTCAAACCAAGGGTGGCGCCGATTGCCTTGGCGATGTCGACGTCGTAACCAACCGGGGTCTGGCCGTCGGTTCCGAGGAATTCCGCAGGAGCGTAGGTCGTGTCCGAGCCGACGGTCAGCGTGCCCTTGGACTTGATGGCCGCGGGGACCAGCGCAGCGAGGGTGTCGTCCTTGGTGATGGTGCTGGGGTCAAAGCTTGCATTGGCACTGCCGGAAGGCGAGGCGGCGCTCGACGGGCCGGCCTCTGAGGCGTTGGTGCAGGCAGTCAGTGCCAAGGCGCCGATTGCGATGATGGTTGCAGCCTTGAGCGTCGAACTGACCGGGAGCGAACGGAATTTCTGCATTTTCTTACCTTTTTTTGCAGTGGATGCGAAACTAATCGGTTCATAGTGTAGCGCCGAACATGAGATGTGCGTCACAGAAAACTAAGTTTTACTATTGGATAACCTACCAAGTAAAAAATCAAGACCCCCAACGTGGCTATTGTCTCGCACCCCAGACAGTTGGGAGGGTAGGTTTCGAACGGAATCCTCGGGTTTGAGGCTTAGTTGCTGATCCCCAGCGACTCGAGCATCGGCCGGAATTTTGCCCAGGTCTCGGCCAGCTCGGCGTCGGGAACAGAGCCTTCCACGATCCCGCAGCCCGCATAGAGGCGCACGGTGGTAGGACTCTCGATGATCGCGCCGCGCAGTGCGATGCCCCACTCGCCGTTCCCCGCGGCGTCGAGCCATCCGACCGGCCCCGCGTACGGCCCGCGATCCATGTGCTCAAGCTCCCGGATCAGTTCCCCGGCAACCAGAGTAGGTGTCCCACACACGGCGGCGGTGGGATGGAGGGCGTTGATCAGCGCAAGGCACGTAGGGACATGTCCCTCGATATCGGCGAGCTCGGCCTTCACATCCGATGCCAAGTGCCACACATTGGGCAGTTCCAGGATGAACGGTTCGCTGTGGGCGTTCATGGCCTCGGAGAACGGCGCGAGCTGGGTGGTCAGCGACTGGATGGCGATCTCGTGCTCGTGCCGTTGTTTCTCCGAACCGGCCAGCACGCGTTCGGCGTATTCCATAGGGGAGCCGTCCACGCCCTCGGCGTCGCGACGGTCCAGCGTCCCGGCCAGGACCCGCGCCTGCGCTGTGCGGCCCTCCACCTGGATGAGCATTTCCGGCGTCGCGCCCACCAAGCCGTCGACGCCGTAGGTCCAGCATTCGCGGTAACGGCTGGCCAGCTGCTGGAGCACTTTGGCGGCGTTGACGCCGTCGGGCAGCGTCGCCACGACGTCGCGCGCGAGAACCAGCTTCTCCAGCTTTCCGGTGCGGATTTCCGCCACGCCCTCGGCCACGGCCTGCTTCCAGGCGGCCTCGCTCAGTGAACCGCTCTCCAGCGTCACCTTCCCGTCCCCCAACTGGCTCGCACTTGTTGTCGTTTTGGGCCCTCTAAACGACAACAACTGCGAGCTAGTTGGGTGCCCGACGCCGGAGCCTCCTGCCGCCGTAAGCTCACCGGCCGCTGACTCGCGTTTCCCTGACTCGCCGCTGAGCCAACCCGCGAGGGTGGCGAGCGCTCCCGCCTCGGTGAGTTCGACGTCGTCGAGCGTCAGCTGCGTGAGCCAGGACTGCCCATCCCGGATACCGACAACGATTTCAGGAAGGATCAAGCGGGACTCAAAGTCGGACGTCTTGGAGAAGGCAAAGGAGCCAAAGGCCACTGGGCCGGTGCCGGGGAGCTCAAGGGGATCCGTGACGTCGGCCTCGATGACGAGGTGGCGCCACCAGATGTCGGCCTCGAGGAAGCGATCGGGTCCGGAAGCGGTGAAGCGCGCGAGTTCGCCAAAGCCCACCAGTCCGTTCTCTCGGCGGGACCAGCACAGGACATCGTCCCGGACCAGAAATGACGGCAGTCCCCCGGAGGATGAATCAACATCGAGGGGGACTGTCAAGGTGCGGAGCGTACTCGTCATGATGGAACAACATTACTCCCGCGCGCAACGGTAGCCGCGCTGGCCGGAACGGAACCTGGAACGGGAACCCGGCGCGCGAACCGGGCCTGGACCGGAGTGCCCCGAAAGTTCTTCCCATATTTGTCTGAGACAATTGCAGGGTGAACCGAGCATCCTTGGAAAAGCGTCCGGACGAAGTTGCGACGATGTTTGACGATGTCGCCCCCAAATACGATGTCGTCAACGATGTCCTGTCCATGGGGCAGACCCGGCGTTGGCGCCGCGTCGTCGTGGATGCGATGGATGTTCGGGTAGGCCAAAAGGTCCTGGATCTGGCTGCCGGTACCGGTACGTCCAGCGAACCGTACGCGGACGCCGGAGTGGACGTCGTGGCCTGCGACTTCTCGTTGGGAATGCTGAAGGTGGGCAAGCGCCGCCGTCCGGACATCAACTTCGTTGCCGGGGACGCCACCGAGCTGCCCTTCGCGGACAACTCCTTCGACGCGTGCACCATTTCCTTCGGCCTGCGCAACGTCAACGAACCACACAAGGCCCTCGCTGAGATGTTCCGAGTCACCAAGCCGGGTGGACGCCTGGTCATCGCGGAATTCTCCGCCCCGGTCGTGCCCCTTTGGCGGACCATGTACACCGAATACCTCATGCGCGCACTGCCTGCCATCGCCACCAAGGTCTCCTCCAACCCGGACGCCTACGTGTACCTCGCCGAGTCCATCCGCGCGTGGCCGGACCAGGACCACCTGGCCGCGTGGTTGCAGGAAGCCGGCTGGACCGACGTCAACTACCGCAACCTGAGCGGCGGCATCGTAGCGGTGCACCGCGCCCAGAAGCCCGGAGCCGAACACCGGGAAAGCGTTCCCGTGGCCAAGCTGCGCCGCCAGATCAAGCCGCGCCGCCAAGCCGGCGATCAGTCCCGCTAACCGGCCTATTAACAAGGACGCTGTGAACGTACTGATAGTCGGCGCAGGGCCAGCCGGGTCCACCGCCGCGTACTACCTTGCCCGGGCGGGCATTTCCGTGACCGTGCTGGAAAAGACCAGCTTCCCGCGTGAGAAAGTCTGCGGCGACGGCCTCACTCCGCGCGCCGTACGCGAAATCCAGAAGCTCGGCCTCCCGCATGCCGAGGACGAGGGGTGGCGCCGCAACAAGGGGCTCAGGCTCATCGCCGGCGGCCGCACCATTGAATTGCCGTGGCCCGAGGTCGCCGACTTTCCCACCTACGGACTCATCCGCACGCGCCTCGGATTCGACGAGGAACTGGCCCTGCACGCCCAGTCGGCCGGCGCCGTCGTCCTTGAACGCCACAGCGTCACCGAAGCACTGCGCGACGACGCCGGGCGGGTGATCGGCGCGCGCGCCGCGCTGCTCGACGAGTCCGGACGCAAGACGGGCGAAACGCGCGACTTCCATGCCGACGTCGTGCTCGCCGCGGACGGCAACTCGACGCGGACCGCCGTTTCGCTTGGCATGCACAAACGCGACGACCGTCCGCTCGGCGTCGCCGTCCGCACCTACTTCACCTCGCCCCGACACGACGACGACTGGATGGAAGGCTGGCTTGAGCTTCCGGGCAAGTCCGGAAAGCCGCTGCCCGGTTACGGCTGGGTTTTCGGCGTCGGGGACGGCACGTCCAACGTCGGCCTGGGCATCCTGAACTCCTCCAAGGAATTCGGCAAGCTCGACTACAAGCAGGTCCTGCGCGAATGGACCGCCGGCATGCCGTCCGAGTGGGGTTTCACGCCCGAAAACCAAGTGGGGGAGATCCGCGGCGCCGCGCTGCCGATGGGCTTCAACCGCACGCCGCACTACTCGCCGGGGCTCATGCTCCTGGGCGACGCCGGCGGCATGGTTTCACCATTCAACGGCGAGGGCATTTCCTACGCCATGGAGTCCGCCCGATTTGCGGCCGAGTTTCTTGTTGATGCGTCCGTCCGCTCGCGTTCAGCCCGGTGGACAGCCGACGACGCCGACGCGCACCTTTCGCGGTACGCGGACTACGTGCGGGACCAGTGGGGTTCACACTTCACCCTGGGCCGTGTCTTTGCCGCCCTCATTGGTAAGCCCGCCGTCATGAAACTCGCACTACGGACCGGCATGCCCATTCCGGTTCTTATGCGCTTTGTGGTGCGGATGCTCGCCAACCTCACGGATACGTCCGCCAAGGGTTTCGAGGACCGCGCCATCCGCGTCCTCGAGATGCTGGTCCCGGCCACCTCCAACACCACGTCCACCGCCGCTTCCACCCGTACCGGCACCGAATCAACGCTTTCCTCCGCGAAAAGTTAGGGTTAACCCGTGACTCACTCTGCTGAACACAGCTGGACGCACGCCGGGCACGGCTTGCCGGATGCTGTCGAACCCGCTCCCACCACTACCGCGATCGCCACTGGCCTGCAGCTTCCTGCCGGTTTTGCGGCTATCGCCAAGGACGTGGAGCTGGGTCCTGCCATCACCACCAACCTTGCCCGCGTGGAAAAGAAGCTCCGCGAAGCAATCGCCAACTCGGATCCCCTGGCTGACGCAACGTCGCGTCACCTGGTGGAAGCCGGCGGCAAGCGCATCCGCCCGCTGTTGACTCTCCTGTGTGCCCACCTCGGTGACGCCTCCCGTCCGGAAGTGGTCCAGGCCGCCGTCGTGGTTGAACTGACCCACCTCGCCACCCTCTATCACGACGACGTGATGGACTCCGCGCCCTACCGCCGCGGTGCCCCCACGGCGCACGAAGTCTGGGGCAACTCGGTAGCCATCCTCACGGGTGACCTGATCTTTGCCCGCGCCTCGATCCTGGTGTCAGAGCTCGGTTCGCGTGCCCTGGGGATCCAGGCCCGCACCTTCGAACGCTTGTGCCTCGGGCAACTGCACGAAACCGTGGGCCCACGCGAAGGCGAGGACGCGGTGGAGCACTACCTCTCCGTCATCGCCGACAAGACCGGTTCCCTGGTTGCCGCCTCGGGCCAGCTGGGTGCCATCTTTGCCGGCGCCGACGAAGCCTTCGAAGACGTGCTCGTGGAGTACGGCGAGAAGGTCGGCGTGGCCTTCCAACTAGCCGATGACGTCATCGACGTGACCGGCGTCAAGGTTAAGTCCGGCAAGTCTCCGGGCACAGACCTCCGGGAAGGCGTTCCCACGCTGCCCGTCCTCCTGCTCCGCAAGGCCGCCGACAACGGTGACCACTCCGCCGTCGAACTCTTGAAGCTGGTTGACGGCGACCTGTCCTCCGATGAAGCCCTGGCCCTGGCCGTCGCGGGGCTCCGCGAGCATCCTGTCACCGCGGAATCCTGGGTGATCGCGCGCCAATGGTCCGCTGAAGCCATCGAAGCCTTGAAGCCGTTGCCCGAAGGCGTGGTCAAGGAGTCGCTGACCAACTTCGCACACGCTGTAGTGGAGCGCGCCAGCTAGTCCCTGGCGGCGTGGGCAGCCCTGCAGAGGGTGCCGTCGTTCTCGCCCCTTTTCCTTCGTCGCAGACCCAACTGACTCGCAGTTGTTGTCGTTTTGAGCCGTTATAACGACAACAACTGCGATTCAGTTGGGTCGGGCCGGCGGGGGCTGGGCTTAAATGCAATGGCCCCGGTTCCTTGCAACGCTACGAGTCACGCGCTGCAACGAACCGGGACCATAATCTCCGTTCGCATCAGATCCACCGGAGGCATTTAGTGAATCCGGTTACAGCATATGACAACTTTGTCACGGGTGCAACTTTCCCGGTCAAAGGGTTTTTCGGAGTTTTCGGGGAATTCTGCGCGCCGTCCTGACCTTCTTTGAATTCAAAATGGCCCCGACACGCCTGAGAAGGGGTGTGTCCGGCAGTTTATGGACCCAAAGAAGGTCAGGAAGGGCCAGCAAAGTTGTCCACATAGGGGAACCCGGAGCTACTGTCGCCTGAGCGATGCTGCTGGAGTGGCCGCATGGATATAGTGCAATTCCTCCAGAGGCGGGGCGGTGCGGCCCGGACTGCGCAACTGCTTAGAGCGGGCTTTCCCAAGTCGGCGTTGGCCCAAGGGCTCCGCAACGGAACGCTCAACCTGTTGCGCCGTGGGATCTACACGATTGAGGGCGCCGATCCAGGCATCGTTGCTGCGCTAGCGGCGAATGGCGTCTTGACCTGCGTTTCGGCTGTTCGTTTCTACAATTTGTGGCAGCTGCAGGAGCCAGGAGGCGTCCAAGGACTGGGGAGTTCCCGGAAACCCGAGGCCATCCATCTCAGCTGCGGTAGCGGCCTAGTCCGGGACGGTGTGGTGGACCACGCCCGATGTAGCCACCCGGGGCATCCGTACCTTCCTGTGGCCGGCCTAGCTGATGTCCTTATCCACGCCCTGAGATGCCGACCCGAACTGGAATCCTTGGTAATTGTCCAGTCCGCAGTTAGCCGCGGGTTGATCACCGCAGACTTCCTTAAGACGAAACTGCAAGGCAACCGCAACGGAGCAGCGAGGGCTGCGCTGGATCTTGTGCTGCCCAGGGCTGATTCCTTGCTGGAAGTGCTCGCACACACGCACTTTGTCCGGGCGGGTCTCCGGGTCCGGATGCATGTGGAACTGGCGGGGGTGGGGGAGGTGGACTGCTTGATCAACGAGTGCCTTGTAGTGGAACTCGACGGCCATACGCATCTGGAGCCGCGGCAGGTCAAGAAGGACCGGTACCGGGACAACGCCAGTGTGAAGGGTGGGCTCTTGTCGTTGCACTACTTCTACCAGGACGTGGTCCACCGTCCTGAAGAGATGGTCAACGAGGTCTTGACCGTGTTGCGGCACCGGGAAGTCGGCCGCTTCGCCCCCGCAAGATACGCGCCCGGGTGGGTGCCGCCGTCGTGATCCAGCAGCAGACTCCACCAAAGCCCGGGCCGTCCTGACCTTCTTTGGCACGAAAAAAGCCGCGACACACCCTGATCCAGGTGTGTCACGGCTCCTCGAAATTCAAAGAGGGTCAGGAAGGCGCGCCCCCGGCGGTCGAAGGCGCGCCCCCGGCGGCCCCGGCAGCCC